>NZ_JBNMIZ010000001.1:0-51024 GCF_050873525.1 Brachyspira sp.
ATTTTTTCACTTTAGATTTGAATGAAGTAAATTCTCTGTATATATTTATAAAATAAGGATTAAAATCCAAATCTTTGCAATCGGAAAGTTTTTTGATAAATAATTTTGTCCAAGTAAGAAGATGTAAAGAATGAAATTTAATTTTTCTATTTTCTCCGTTTAATATATAATTGCAAAACGGCTCTTTATTTTCAAAAAATATTTTCTTCAATTCGTATTTTCCTTTCTTTAACATTTCAAATTCTGGAGCGCCGTAAACTATCGCCGAATCAAAAATAGAATCGTTTACTATTTCGCTTAAATCTCCAATCGGTTCTTTTATGCTCGAAAAAAATTCTCTCGAAATATCCATATCGGAAATACTTCCTGCCACTCCGTTAGTCGCTCTGTCGGTTTTATAATACATATCTTTTAATTTATTAAGTTCGTTTTCGTTAGTATATTTGAATAATAAATATTTTGAAAATTCATTTAAAATTTCAATATCTTTAATATGCATAGTTAAAGCCAAATTATGAGCGAGCGAAATTTTATAATTTGAAAAAGGTTTTAAAGCGTTATCCAAATCGGAAAATATTAATATGTCGCTGTCGATATGCAGGCATTCGTTTATATTATATTCTTTCATAAAATCTCTTAATAAAATCCATCGCAGCATACAAAACATTTCGTAATTAGGATTGCTTTTTCCGAGATGAACATATTTTTCTTTAAAAGTTTTTGCATCCGAACTTGAAATTTTAGATATGTCGACAAAAGTTGAATATTTGGAATATTTTTTATATTCTCTGTCGGATATTAAAAATATTTTAGAATCTGGATTTGTTCTTTTGATTTGCCTTAAAACATAAAGCAAATATTTTGCAAAGCCCGTATGAATTATAACCACATTCATGATACGAGCCTTGAATATATTTTTAACGAGATGTTAAATAATTTTATTTTTATAAAAGTTATGCAATGAAAAAAGTCAGCTAAATATAATTCTAGCGTTGACGGTTGACGGTTGACGGTTGACGGTTGACGGTCGACGGTTGACGGTGATGAACTTCATACCGTCATTATACAATAAATTTATTTTTTGTCAAGCCTTAAATAATTATTTTAAATATTATAAATCGATTATTAAGTATTGTTTTTTATTTCTTTATAACATATAATAAATTCATAATGAGTATTTTAAGTTATAATTTATTTGTCCCGTTATTGGGAAACATTAAAAATTGGTATTCGCATATCGACAGAATAAAAAAAATCGGATTCGAGTGGGTTTATATTAATCCGATAACTTTTCCGGGATTTAGCGGAAGTTTATACGCGACAAAAGATTATTACAAATATAATCCCGCATTTTTTTCAAGCCCCGAAAAAATCGAAGCGGAAAAAGAGATAAAAGATTTCACTCAATATTGCAAAAAAAATAATATAAAATTAATGATAGATTTGGTTATCAATCATTCTTCAAAAGATTGCAATTTGGTAGAAGAACATTTCGACTGGTATAAATTAAAAGACGGAAAACTTGTTTCGCCCGGCGCTTGGGATAACGGCAAATGGATTGAATGGGGAGATTTGGCTTCTTTCAATAACGAAAAAATAATTTTAAACGAAAATAACGAAAAGACGGAAAATCCTATTTGGAATTTTTGGAAAGAACTTATTAAACATAATTTGGAATTAGGATTTTCAGGTTTCAGATGCGATGCGGCTTATAAAGTCCCTAAAGAATTATGGCAGTATTTAATAAGCGAAGCTAAAAAAGAAAATAAAGAAATTATATTTTTTGCGGAAAGTCTGGGATGTTCTTTGGACGACACTAAAGATTTAATAGAAGCGGGATTCGATTATGTGGCAAGCAGCGCCAAATGGTGGGATTACGAAAGCGAATGGTTTATAGAACAATACGATGCGGCAAGAGAAAATTGCAAACAAATAGCTTTTCCGAGCAATCATGATACGGAAAGACTTATAACGGAATATAAAGGAAACATTTGGAAATTAAAACAAACTTTTTTATTCACGGCGATAGTATGCGATATGTGGATGATAACGCTCGGAGACGAATACGGATTTTATAAAAGATGCAATGTAGTCGGCGGAAACGAAAAAGACTTTGAAAAAATAAATTTCGATTTAAGCGAATTCATAAAAGATATGGGCGATTATATTAAAAAAAATCCAATACTTTCAAACTGCGGAAAAATAGTTTCTTTGGATGTTTTGGAAAATATTGAAAAAAAGAAAAAAGAAGAAGAATTAAAAAATAAGAATAACGATAACAATAATAATAATGAAAATAAACCCGAAGAAAATAAAGAAGAAATTGAAGAGATAAAAAATCCGCTCAAAAAATTTTATAAATATAGTTTGGACGAAAAAGACATGGTTTTTATAGTCGTTAATACTTCCGATACGAAAGAAGAATTTGACGCTAAAAAATTTGATATAAAAGAAGATATTTCATTCGATAATATAATAGAGATAAAAGAAACGATTGAAATAGCGCCTTATCAGTTAAAGATTTTTAGAGTTTGATATATTTTATAAATTTAAAAATCAATATAAAAAATAAATGAGGAATTTTATGGAAAATGCAAAATCTATAGAAAATTTTTTTACCGATTTGTCGAAAGGATTGCTCTTTGCCGAAAACACCAACGAAATAGATATTATAGTCGATTTGTTTTTAGAAAAAATATGCCAGTATTATAATTTCGACTGCGGAGAAGTTTATTTTCCGAAAGGCGAATATTTGATATTGCGAGGCGTTTACGGAATAGACAGATATTATGTATGCAAAGTCGATTTTCCAATGAATATAGATAAAGTGCAGGAAATTTTATACAACGGAAAAGAATATATAGCGCAAAATGTCAATATTTCGGATATAGAAGTATTTTCAAATTATCAAACTTTATTCGCCCTGCCGATTAATACGAGTCAAAATCCCATAGGAATAATAGTTTTCAGAAATAAAGAAGATAAAACGGAATTCTACAAAAGCATAAGAGACGAACTTAAAAATTTTATCGGACATTTCGCCGTATATGTAAACAATGTATTGCAGCATGTAACTTATAAAGAAAAAGACAAACAATTAAAACTGCTTAGAGATTTATATTTGAAATTAAGCGATATTGATAAATTTGAAGATAATTTAAAAGATTTGGCTTCGGATATTGCAAACATATTCAGCGCGAGCAAAACTTTTATAAGATTAAGATACGAAGGCTATAATTTTGAAACGATTTCTTCCTACGGTTTTGACAATAATTTTGATTATTCGATTTTTGAGAAAAAAGAATACGAGCATAAATATCTGGACGCGGAAGTCGGATATGTAAACAATGTTGAAAAACATGAGGACGGAGAACATTTTAAGAATATTATAAATCGTTCGGTTTTATTTAATAGAATTTCCGTAAGAAACGACTGCATCGGATATATTATGGTAATTGATAAAATAAAAGACGCGGTAAATCCTTTGGGAGATTTCGATAAAGAAGATTTGAATCTATTTAAACCGCTTCTGGTTAATATATCGAGTAGAATGTCGGAATATTATAATACGATAGAATTGAATAAAATAAACGAAGAATTGTTCAAAGCTAACGAAATAAATACAAAAAACATGAATCGTTTAAGCGCTTTATACGATATAAGCAATATTTTACTCGAGCGTTCGAAACCAGAAGATATTTTATTTATTCTTCTTACGATAGCGACTATTGGAGATGTTTTCGCTTTCAATAGAGCTTTCGCTTTTTTATACGATAAAGAATTTAATGTTTTCAGAGGAAGAATGTGCATTGCTCCGAAAGACGCGAGCGACGCGGGAAATATCTGGAATAAAATGAAAGATATGAATAAATACGGTTTGCGAGAAAAACTGATGCTCTCTTTTGAAAAAAAAGATTTGGAAGAATCATGGGATTTGAATCAGAAATTTATGAATACCGTTATTCCGAACAACGAACAATGCCAGTTATTTTCTTATGTATTCAATAATAGAGAAAGCATAAATGTAAAATCGGTAAACGACAGATGGGCGGAACAATTAAGAAATTATACCGATATATTTGGAAAAAATCCTTTCGCGATAATTCCGATAATGGACGCAAATAACTGTATGGGAATGGTTGTAGTCGATAACGCGTATAACGATGTTTCGATAACCGATTATGATTTGGAATATTTGAAAATGTTCGGGCGTCAGGCGGCGGTAGCTTTTGAATATTCTTCTATGTATAACGAAATAGAAAAGAGTCATAACGATTTGAAAGCGGCTCAAAAGAACTTATTTGACATCAAAAGTCTGGCAATGATAGGAGAGATGAGTTCTTCAATGGCGCATAATTTGAGAAATTTCGTAGTTCCAATATCGGGCTTTGCAAACAGACTCGTAAAAGTGAGTTCGGATGAAAAAACGAGCGAATACGCGAAAATTATAGTCGAAGAAATCGGTAAACTGGAAAGTTATATTCAAAAAAACTTATCGTTTGCAAAAAGCATTAATTTAGTTCCCGAAACTATTAAAGTTGACGATATAATAAAATATATAAACATACTTGCAAAAGAATATATAAAGAAAAGCGGTAAAAAAATAAAATTTTACGCGGTTAATTCCACTAAAGAAAACAGCGTTCGATGGGATTATAACAGAGTAAACGATGTGATAATAAATTTAATTATAAACGCGATTGACGCGATAGAAGACGAAAACTACGCGATAATAAGCGCCGTATTTTCGGATAATTCCTATAAAGAATCTATGATTGATATAATAGTGGAAAATACCAACTCTTATATTGAAGAAGACATAATAGGAAAATTATTCACTCCGTTTTTCACTACGAAAAGTCATGGAGTTGGAATAGGACTCGCCGTTTCAAAAAGAATAGTGGAAGCTCATGGCGGAAGCATAACTGTTAAAAGTATAAATAAAAATTTCCAAGCCACCGCGTTTATCATAACTATGCCCGTAGAATTAAACGGTTAAATTATAAAATTAATAATAAAATTAAATAATTAAAATCTCATTTTCAGGTAAATTTTTCCGATAAATTTAATAGGGGAATAATAAATGGCTAAAATTAGCGAAGCGGCAAAAGCCGAATGCACAAGAATGCAAAATAAATATAAAGACTTGCTTAATTCGGTAGAAGTCAATATGGATAAATTGGAAAAAGGACTAGCGTCTATAGAAGATAATTTTGAAGTCGCTAAAAATAAAATAGATTTGGCGGTTATGTATATAAGAGCGTCTTCGTTTATCGCCACGATTTGCTATATCTCGATTGAACATTTAGATATTAGAGTAGAAAATCAATTAAACGATGGAAGAAGATATATCAATAAAGCGATATCGTTATTGGAAGAGGCTTTAGGAGATTACGGAGACGATTCTTTATCTTTAAATGACGAAGTGCATGAATATTTGAAAGACAAATTCACGGACGAATGGAGATACAAATTTATATGTTCTTTCGGCTATGTTATAGATTATTTTAAATTCTGCTACGGCGAAAATTCAAAATGGCTTCAGAATTTTATCGAAATTGAAGGAAGACTTGCTTTGCTTTCAAAAAATATAATCGATTTCAAAAATTATATAAAAGAATTAAGCCCCGAAGTCGAAGGTTATATTTATAGAGTAAAATTAATGAATCTTACAAAATCTTTAATATCCGCATCCGCCGAACAATATAGAACGAAATACGAATTGCAGGACAGACGCCCAGACGACATGAAAATGGCTCTTAATCTCACTGGAACTTTAAGAAGAATATATATTTATTTGAACGAAGTCGAAGAAGCGGAAGAACAAAAAAAGATTTACGACCTTTGGAAAAAGAAATTAGACACCGACTTAAAAGCAATGAAAAAATAAATTCGCTTTGACAAAAACTTTCAATTAAGTATAATAAAATAATGAAAAATAAATTAATATTTCTTGCATGCATAATTTTTATAGCGATTATTTTAAGATTATCCGCTCTGTCAAAAAGTTTAATCGAAAATGTTTATTCGAGATTTTTCTATAAAGGCTTGGCGGGAAATTTAAATAAATTTTTTGGCAAATTCAGTTTTTCTTTCGGCGAGATTCTTCTTATAATATTTATAATTCTTGTAATATTATTTATAATTTTTACCGTGAAAAATTTAATAACGGAAAAAGATAAATTAAAAATTCTATTTAATTTTTTATACGCGATAGTTTGCGCCGCCGTTATTTTGTATATAATATTTATGTCGGTTTGGGGATTAAATTATTATAGAATTCCGCTTATAAATAATTATTCGGATTATATGGAAAAGCAAATTGACAACGAAGATATTTATGCGGTTGCCGAGTATTTGGTAAAAGATATTAATAATTTGAAAAGTCAAATGAAATATCAAAACATAAACACGAATTTTCAGGCTTTGAATAGAATGGTTGAAGCGGATTATAAAAATATATTTGAAGAATTTGAATTTTTGAATATGAATTATATAAGAACGAAGCCGATAAAATTCTCAAAACTTTTTTTATATTTGCAAATACTCGGAATTTATAATCCTTTCACTTTTGAATCGAATGTTAATATTTTGATTCCTTATATTTCTTTTCCTTTCACAATCGCCCATGAAATGTCGCATCAAATAGGAATTTCCTACGAGGATGAAGCGAATTTTTTAGCTTATTTGGTATGTTCAAAAAGCGAAGATTTATTTATAAGATATTCTGGAACTTTTGAAACTTTATTGTATTTACTCGGGCAGTTAAACCGTGACGAAAATTACGGATATTTGATAAATAATTTGAACGAAGAAACAAAAGAAGAAATCAGAGAACATAATAAATTTTGGCAGCAGTATTCGGGCGAATTGTCGAAAGTAAGCAAAAAAGTTAATGACGCGTATTTGAAAGCGAACAGTCAAAAAGAAGGCGTTAGAAGTTATTCGAGAGTCGTTCGGCTTTTAGTTTATTATTACAGAAGTAAAAATTTATTATAAATATTATAGAATTAATTTTAAAAATTTTAAATTTCTATCGTAAGTCCGTCATAAGCTGGATACATATTTTTAGGCAATTCTTTTTCCAAATTTTTATGCAAAACATCATGAGTCATATGCGTGAAGTAAGTTTTTTTAGCCCCCACTTTGTCTGCAATATTTACCGATTCCTGCAAAGATAAATGCGTATGGTGAGGACGATATCTCAATCCGTTTAAAACTAAAATCTCCGTTCCTCCTATCAATTTGAAACTTTCTTCGCTTATAAAACTTGCGTCCGTTATATAAGTGAAATTATTGAATCTGTATCCTAATATATTCAATACTCCATGTTTTATCGGAATTGGAACTACTTTTATGCCGTCAAATTGCATCGGCTTATTAATATGATAAAATACGACTTGAGGAAGCCCGCCACCCATTTGAACGGGATTAAAAAAATAATCGTATTTATCTCTTAAAATATCCATAGTTTCTTTATTTCCGTAGCAATCTATAGAACGATTCATCGCGAAATTTAAAGAGCGTAAATCGACTATTCCAGAAGTATGGTCGGCATGCTGATGAGTAAAAAATACCGCTTCGAGTCTGTTAACTTTTTCTTTAAGCATTTGCGCCCTAAAATCCAAAGAAGTATCGACTACATAATTTTTATCGTTGTCTCGTATAAGAATGGAGGCTCTTAATCTTTTATCTCTTTTATCTTTACTTAAACAAACGGGACATTTGCATCCTATCATTGGCACGCCATCCGAAGTTCCCGTTCCCAAAAAAGTTATTCTCATTATTTTCCTTAATTAATTAAAAAATTAAAAATTTGTTTATTAGATTATACTAATTTTATTTTTTATGGCAATATTAAAAAAATAGCGTCCTCCGTTCGCAACACACGAAGAACGCCGAATTATATCGTAATGACATAAATAATCCGTCATTGCGAATGCACTGACTAAAATACGCCTTTGACAAAATTCAATAATTATATATCATTTATACGATTTACGATTAAAAAATTAGAGGCAAGCAATGTATAAAATATCGGAGTTAAAAGAATTATTAAAAAATAAAAAATTGGACGATAGATTTGACAAAATATACGGCGGAGATAAAAATTCAATCGAAGAAGCTTATTTAAGATTGTCTTCGGTTTTGGAGCATTTTCAAAAAATAGAAAAATCGGATAATGTCCGAATATTCAGCGCTTCGGGAAGAACGGAATTATCTGGAAATCATACGGACCATAATAACGGTTGCGTTTTGACGGCTTCTATTAATTTGGATAAACTGGCTTTGGTTTCAAAAAGAGAAGATAATAAAATAATCGTTTATACGGACGGAGCAAATAATCCCGATTCTATAGATATTAATAATTTGGATATTGATAAAAAAGAATTTGGAAAATCAACCGCTTTAATAAGAGGAGTTTGCGCGGGCTTAAAAAATTCTGGTTATAAAATCGGAGGATTCACCGCGTCTTTAAATAATAAAGTTTTAATGGGAAGCGGACTTAGCAGTTCGGCGAGTTTTGAATCTTTAATCGGAGAGATTTTAAACGCTTTATATAATGACGATAAAATTGAAAAAACGGAAATAGCATTAATAGGAGAATTTGCGGAAAATATATATTTCGGAAAACCTTGCGGATTAATGGACCAAATGGGATGTTCGGTTGGAGGAATAATTTCAATAGATTTCAAAAATCCAAAAAGTCCTCAAATAGAAAAAGTGGAATACGACTTTGAAAAATCGGGCTACGCTTTAATGATAGTAGACGCTAAAGGCGACCATAGTTCGCTTACGGGAGAATATGCGGCGATAAGAGAGGAAATGAATTCTATTGCAAAATATTTTTCAAAAGAAGTTTGCCGAGACATAACAAAAGAAGAATTAATTTCAAACGCTTCAAAAATACGAGAAAAAATCGGAGACAGAGCAATAATGCGAGCTTTCCATTTTATTGCCGAAAACGAAAGAGTAATAAATCAAATTAACGCTTTAAGAAATAACGATATAAAAGAATATTTAAATCTTATGAACGAATCTGGACTTTCAAGTTTTATGTATTTGCAAAATTGTTTTTCAATTACTACTTTAAAAAATATGGGAGTCGCTTTGGCTTTAATGATTACAAAAGATTTTCTTCACGGAGACGGGGCATGCAGAGTTCATGGCGGAGGATTTGCGGGAACTATTCAAGCGCTTATTCCTTTAAATAGAGTCGAAGAATATACAAAACTTATGGATTCAATATTTGGAGATAAAAGCGCGATAAAAATAAAAATTCGACAATCGCCAGTTTGCGAAGTATAAATTTTAAATTATTTGTCCGCGACTACATCGATTTTCGCATATTCTTCGGGAGGCAGAGTCTTCGGAGCTTTTTCAGAAATATCTCTCAATTCTTTCGAGTAAAAATATTCCGTTCCCGAGATTTTATTCGTAATATATTTTCTTATGTTCGATATATAAACCGTAACGCCGGGAAAAAATCCTTCCATTGAAGAAATACTACTGTTTGAAAGTTTTTCAAATTCTTCGCTCATTTGTTTTCTTTTTTCTTCAAGTTCCGTTGTTTCTTTTACGAGATTAGAGACTTTTTTCAAAATGGCTTTTATCGTATCTCTTTTATTTTCTGGTATTCTTTGTATAAACGCTTTCGGGTCTTTAAAATATTCCGAACCGAGCAGAGTTTTATATTTGTTTATTTCCTCTCTATTCGCTTTTACCGTAGTTTGTATATTCTTAAATAAAGCGTATGCTTCGGCGTCTCTTCCTACAATAATAGTCGTTTTTGATTCGCTTATCGCTCCTATGCTCCTTGCCCAGACTCCGTTCAAAGCCTTTACATTTCCGCCGATTATTACTCCCTTTCCTTCCAATACTATTACTCTATTATTGCATGATATATCGGAGTTTACTATTTGATTCGCTATTACATCGCCGTTGCAAATTAAATTAGCGTTTCTTATAAAAGACGCGTAAACTTTTCCGTTTATATGCATATCGCTGTCGGGACCGCCGATTATTCCGCCCGATACGATTAAATTTCCTCCGCAGTTTATTTTAGCGTCTTCAATATTTCCGTTTACTTTAATGTCGCCTTCCGTTTTAATGCTGAATCCCGGCGTAACATTTTCTTTGATTATAACCGAACCGTCAACTTCAATATTTCCCGTAGACAAATCGACTTTTTCAATTTCAATTACATTACTAACGGATATTGTATTATTGTTATTTACCAAAATTCCTTTTATTGCGCTTTTTATATTTATTCCGTCAGCTTCAACTTTAAGATTATTTCCTATTTTGTAGCAAGGTTCTTCGTCATAATGCGCTTCCAAAACTTCATCGTATATGTCGAGTCCGTCAACCGCTGGTTTTTCTGGAATGAAATGAGCTATTTGAATTCCCGCGTCTATATTATGTATAAAACTTCTTTCTTTAAAATCGATGCTTCCGTCTTCCGATTTTTTCCCTGTTTCTATCGACATATCGTAATCGAGTATAACTTTTTGCACATTTCCATCGACTGGTTTTTTTCCTTCAACGAATACACAGCAAACTCCTTCGTTAAATTTCAAATTCTCTTCGACAAGTCCTGCAACTTTATCGTAGTCAACCATTAATCTAATAGGAATTTCCGAAATAAGATTTTGAATATCTTCCGAAGATAATTGTCTTTTTAATTCTTTTTGAGGAGGCAAAACCATAACTCCGCGCCATTTATCCTCTACATTTATCACGGGAATAACTGAAACGGAATTCATACCGTCATAAACTACATAGCCGAAAACCGCGCTTCTATATATGCCCGTCATTTTATCGAATTTAACATTTTTTCCCGCTTTGATTCCCGCTCTTTTGCTGATTGATTTTAAAATCTGCTCGCCCGTTACCGCGTAATTTTTCAAAAGCTCAGTATATAAAAGTTGATTATTAGGTTCGGAATCAACTATTTTATTATATATTTCCCGAACATTGATTGTATTGTCAAAAGAATATTCGTAATTGTTTGGGTCCATTGAAAGCATGCCGCTATTTTCCGTTGCCATAATAATCTCCTTAAAATTTTATTTATTTCATTATATATTTATTTCTTACATAAAAAAAGCATCACATCGCCTTTATTAAATATTTTAACATATTTATCAAAAAATAACTTTATTAATTTATTAGAATTTTTTTCTATTGGAATACTTCCCCAAGAAAAATCTTTAATAATATTAAATCCAATACTTTTCATATATTGCGATAAAGTTTTTTTTGAAAAAAGCCATAAATGTTGAGGCATAACCGCTCGCCATTTAGCTCCGTATTTTTTCGCAAATATTCCGTCCGCATTCGGAGTCGTAATCGCCAAATAGCCTCCTTTAGCGAGTATTCTATAAACTTCTTTTAAAGTTTCGGCTGGATTCGGAACATGCTCTATAACATGCGAAAAATGTATAAACGAAAAAAAATCGCTTTCAAAACCAATTTCTATAAGGCTTTTCTCATAAACTTTCAAATTATAATTTTCTCTCGCGTATTTCGCGGAAGAGGAACAAATTTCAACGCCATAAGTATCGTAGCCTTCGCTTTTCAAATAATTAAGAGTCATTCCCGTAGCGCATCCTATATCCAAAACATTTTTATTTGGAAATTCTTTTTTTATATTTTCAAAATCTATATCTTTCAAGGCAAGTCTTATCAGTTTAAAAAAATTCTCCTGATTTGCAACCTCGTATTCAAAATAATTGTCGTCATATATAGCATCAATTTCTTTTTGACTTATAATTGGATATTGATATATTAATCCGCAGTTTAAACATTTATTATAACTAACCAAATCGGATTTTATATAAAGTTCCGAATCGATTCCGTTACAAAATTCGCATTTATTATTTGTCATCGCTATATAATACTCCAATATTCATAATCGGAAAAATTTTCATAATTCTTATTATATGTTTCGTTTCGATTTTTCATTTTTATTCCTTTTTATTAACCGTTAAAGTTATTTCCGTATTGCTTTTTATAATCTCGTTCGCTTTAGGATTTTGAGATAAAACAATATCGTTTTCGTTCGTTTCGTCTTGCAATTCTATTATATCGTTAATAATAATATTTGGAAATTTGCTTATCACTTCGTTTGAAATTATATTAAGAGCGTCTTCGTATTTCATTCCCGTAATGTCGGGCATATTTAAAGTTATTTGTTCGGGAGAGTTTATTACCAAATATACCGTTCTTCCTTCTTTAATTCTTACTCCGCCTTTAGGTTCTTGATTTACCACAGTTCCCAAAGGAAAATTACTGAAATAATGAGTTTGCACTTTTAGATTGATATTTTCTTTTTCCAAAATATCAAACGCTTCGTAAATTTCTTTATTCAAAACATCGGGAAGTATAAAAGATTTTCCGCCTGCTTTTACCACTATAAACACGACTATTGAAACGACAAAACATTGCAAAACGAATAATAATAAAGCGAAAAGAAGAAGCCTCTTAAAAACCAAAGCCGAGTTCGGATTAACCATTATATCTTTCGGCAGAATTATTTTTAAGAATTTCAATAATTTAATCTTCGCTTTCTTAAACCAGTATTTTATTTTTGAATCTTTCATAATTTATAATTAAACTCCTCTATTTAAAATATTCGCTTGTATTTAATTTATTTCCGCATAAAAATTCTTTAACGGTTTGCCTTTTTTTGCCTTCTCTTTGCAATTCTTTTATGATATAAATTCCGTTTAATGCGGATACAAAAATTCCATCGTTATTTACTTCGAGTATTTTTCCAAAATTTGAATTATTGTCGGATTTTAAATATTCGCTTTTAAAAACTTTTATCATAAAATTATCGTAAAAACAAAACGCCGTTGGATATCGGACAAACGCTTTAGTCATATTATGCAAAATTAAAGCGTCTTTAGTGAAATCCAATTTTCCGTCTTCTTTTTTTATCTTCGAGCAATAAGTCGCTTTTTTATCGTCCTGCTTTTTTAAGTTTGAAATATATTTATCTACATTACTAAAAAATTCTTTAAGCAAATTGACTCCGCTTTTTTTAATCTCTTCGTATAATTCGTAAAACTGCCAATTTTTTTGTATTTCAAATTCTTCCTGCAATATAATATCTCCTTCGTCCAATTTATAATCCATTTTTTGCAATGTAGTTCCCGTCTTTTCAAAACCGTTTAATAAAGCATGCTCAACGGGACTCGCTCCTCTCAAAATAGGCAAAAGCGAACCATGAATATTCATTGGCATTATTTTTGGAATCGATAAAGTTTTTTTCGATAAAATTTTTCCATAAGCGACAACGATTAAAAAATCAGGTTTCAAATCGGATAAAGTTTTATTAAAATCTTCGCTATTAATATTTTCGGGCTTCAAAAGTTTAATATTATTTTCCAAAGCAATTTTGCTTACTTCGGAGATTATTATATTTCCCTTTCTGTCTTTTTTAGAATCTATCGGCGCTATCACGGAAGATATATTGACATTATCTAATTTCATTAATTGCAAAATACAATCAGCCGTAAAATCGGTAGAACCCGCAACGATAACATTATACATAAATCTATTATATATGTCTATCGCTAAAAGTCAAATTTATAAATTAGATAAGAACGAATATAAAAGTCAATCCTAATATACTTTTACAATTTTTGCCTCGCTCAAATTATATTGATAATCTATATTTAAATAAGGTTTACCTTCTTCCTCTTCTTCAGAAAGATTAATACTAATATCTGGAATTGCTATTATTGAAACATGTTCTTCTCCTTCTATATTAACCGTTTTTCCAAGATTATTTATTAAATCTTGATAGTTATTATCCTTTGGTATAACCTCGTAATATCTTACGCCATCTGGAAATACTTCGTCTTTTATAGAAGTTTTAAGAAAAATATATGTATCAAGTATATAAAATCCTCTAAATGGCAAATCGTTTTTATGCATCAAAACACCGTCATAAGAAACTTTATTTTTATTTTTGCAACCAAATATTGATACAAAGATTATGAATAGTAATAAATATTTTTTTAGCATTTTAATATCTCCGTTATTTATATAACATTTACAAGTATAAAATTAATCTAATATACTTTTACAATTTTTGCCTCTTCCAAACGATATTCGTCAAAACCTTGATAATATGGAGGTTCTTCAGGATTTGGAGTTGACGGATGCTGAGATATATCTCCTTGCGCAATTTGATATGTTTCTTCTCCTCTTGCCGTAACTTTTCTCCCAAGATTATTTTTAAAATTCTGATAATGTTTATTTTTGGGGCAAATAACATAATATCTAACTCCGTCTGGAAATTTACTATCACTTATTGAAGTTTTTAGAAGAATATCCCGCTCTAAACCATAGTCTACCCCATAACCTTTAAATGGCAAATCGTTTTTATGCATCAAAATGCCGTCATAAGAAACTTTACTTTTACAACCAAAAATTATTAAGCAAATTATGATTATACAAATTTTTAATCTCATTTTTTATACTCCTTAAAATCTATTCTTAAGGTTCTATAATATCAGGCTCCGTAGGTTCTATAACATCAGGCTCTATAATCTCCATTGATTTAACTATTATATATAAATCATATCTTTTATTCCCGTTGCCTAGGTCAAACCATTGATTCCATTCTTCTCCTATAATTTTTGCTGTTTCATGATAGGGAAGCGTATCCACATCCGTTCCGCTTTTAAAGATTAATCTATAAATGTCATATTGCCTATCTTCTTTATCCACATATACTTCTAAATGAGGTATTCCTCCATTACCTGGCGTTAATTCTCCTATCCTTGTTATATAAACAGGTTCTTCTTTACTTTTACAACCAAAAACAAATATGCAAATTATGATTAAATAAATTTTTAATCTCATTTTTATACTCCATAAAAAATTAAAATTAATAAATAGGAATTGATTCAATTTCAATAACATATATTTTCTTCACATTACCAACTGTTATTAACTTTCCATGAACTATTATAGCATCATTAACTTCATGACTTAAAGAACCTTTAGGCACAATAAGTTCGTAAATTTCAGTGATTGTTTCTATTGATACACTTGAAATTTCTACCTTCAAATAATAAATACCGTTTTCTTCCGTTACAATACCTTTTTTCTCTATATCTATATAAATTGGTTTTTCACTACTATTACATCCAAATATTAATAAACAAATTATAATTAAATAAAATTTTGGTTTCATTTCTATACTCCTTAAAGTTATTCTTCAGGCTGTATAATCTCCATTGATTTAACAATTATCCCTAATTGTAAAAATTTATCTTTACCACTTAACTCTATCCAATGATTCCATTCTTCTCCTATAATTTTTACCGTTTCATAATGAGGAAGCGTATCCGTATCTGTTCCGCTTTTAAACCATAATAAGTAAATTGTATATTTATCTTCTACGCTATCATATACTTCCAAATAAGGTATTCCACCGCCGCCTGGTGTTAATTCTCCTATTCTTGTTATATAAACAGGCTCTTCTTTACTTTTACAACCAAAAATGAATATACAAATTATAATTAGATAAAATTTTAATTTCATTTTTAAACTTCTTAAATTATATATTAACTCTCTATATATTATAATAAATTTTATAAATATGCCAATAACTTTTTTATTCTCCTAACGATATAATGCTAATATCAAATAAGTAATCATCGTCATATCCTCTCTTATGTCCGAAATATGAATTTGAATAAGTAGCTCTTATGGTTATATTCCTTCCGATATAATCCGCTATAGGAATATCATTTAATTTATCAATATCAGATTGAAGCATAATACTATATTCTTTGGTATCAACTTTAAAGCGTCTATACGAATGTTCGATTATATCATACATTGAAGGCATATAATCATTAGGAAATAGAGTTCCCGTATAATTAGAATAAACAGGTTCGTTTGGTTCTTCATTACTTTTGCAAGAAATTACTTGAAAATAAAAAATACTTAAAATAACCATAAAAATCATAATAGATAATTTAACTTTCATAATTTATACTCCTTTTATGAAAATATTAAAACTTAAATTTATAACTAAACGAGGACTAATCCTCAATAGGTTATACAAAGTTAAAATGGAATTAACTATATGTGTAATGTATTTTTGCAATAGAAAAAGGACAGAATTATAGTCTGTCTGTCTGTCTGTCTGTTACGAATTTAACGCTTAATTTATCATTCATAATTAAACTCAATTAATTAGTCTATTTATAAGATAATAAAAATTTTGAAAAAGTCAAGAAATTTTTTTATTATATTTTTAATTGTCATTCTCTCCATACCAATCGACATTTCTTGAAAAATACATTCCCGCCGCTATCACTATAAATAATCCTAATGTTCCCATAAGCAAAGCGTAATCGGTAAGCTGCAATATTCCAAATAAAAATATATAAATCAAAATTTCTACTATCGCCATTGAGAGAATATATTTTTTCGATTTTATTATACATCCTATATAAGCGGAAGTTAATAAAATTACCATAATCGCGCTGATTAAATAACTGATATTAAAATTTATATGTTCCGATATTGCAAGAAGCAGCAAATAAAATATGGCGTTCGATATTCCAATCAAAATATACTGAACGGGATGAATTCGTTTTTTGGAAATTACCTCGCATAAAAATAAAACAAAGAAAGGAATGAATATAAAAAGTATTGAATATTTGACGCTTCTTAATATTTTCTGATAATTATCGTTGAGAAGCAAAAACGATATTATTACATCATTTTGATTTTCATTATTTCCGTATTCGTATTCGTTAAATTCTTCGCTTGTCCAATATTTATTATAGGAAGTGTTAAAACTCGCTATATTCCATTCCGCGTTAAATCCGTTTTTAGAAATATCTCTTTTTGTCGGAAGAAATCCGCCCGTAAAACTCGGGTCGTTCCATTTTGAAGTTATATTAAAATAATTATCCGCCGCCATAGTATTTATGATTAAAGAATTTCCGCCTTGAATATCAATATTCGTTTCAAATTCAAATCCGTTAAATATTTTTTCTTTCGATATATTGAATAAAAATATATTTCTAAACATATTTAAATTTATTTTTATAGTTTTCTCGTAATATGCAAGTTCTTCGTTTCCGTTTACTATAATTTTTGGCAGTTTTAATAAATTCTTTTTGTTTCCGATTCCGAATATCATAATCGCTTCGTCAAATAATATAGTAGAATCGTTTTCGTCCAAATTATACAAATTGGAATTATATTTATCGAACTTTCCTCTTATATTCAAAGTGGAATTCAAAATCGGAACTTTAAATATTCCTCTTTTAAGCAAATTTATTTCCACATCGCCCGAAATATTATAACTGTTCGGCATATAAAAAATATATTCTCGTTTATATGTAGTTTCTTTTTCGGAAATGATTTTTTTCATGTAAGGAATAGCTATAATCAATCCTTCTATATTTGCCGCTCCTCCTATAGGCTCGATTATTGAAAATACCGCTTCGGCTTGATAATTTTTTCTATCTCGAACTACAGAATTGATAAAAGTCATAGGTATAAGAAGCAAAAGCCCCAATATTAGAATCGTAAATATTTTAAATCCGAAAGTTTTTGAAACATTATAAATATTTTTTATCATAATTAAAATTCCATTTTTAGAGAATATAATTTATTTATTATCGTTTTTATTATAGTCAATTAAATATTTTTAACAAGCTATATTATTGAATGTTTACTTTATGCATTTTTATTTTAACAATATAAATAACATAAAAATTATAACTGCTTGGTAAAAATTATTCCATCGCAGTAGCTTCCGTCTTTTAATCTGTATCCGTTTTCAATTCTGCCCGCTTCAGTCATATTCAAAGAACGGTATAATTTCAAAGCGCTTTCGTTTATTGAAACAACGCCGTTATATTGCAAAATTTTAAAACCGTATTCTTTACATCTCTTAAAAGAATCGAGAACCAATTTTCGTCCGATTCCTTTTCCTCTCGCATCGGCTCTCACGCCGTAAGAAGTATTGCAAATATGCGAGCGTCTGCCATAGCCGTTTGGATGCAAAACATAAAAACCTAATATTTTATCTCCTTCGCATGCGCATATAACCGCTAATTCTTTTGCAAAAAATTTTCCCGCGTTTTCAAGTTTCAAAGGTTCTTCTTCTGGAAAAGCCATAGCCGATTCTACTATCTCGTTCCAAATTTCCGTGATTTGTTCTATATCTTTATCTTCGTATGGGCGAATTATCATAATTATTTTCCTCTTTATTAAAATTAATTATATAAAATATAGTTTATTTGTCAAAACTTAAATATTTTTTCGATTGATTTTTAATTTGAAAAACGATAAAATGATTTATATATTTAATTTAAAACGATAAGGACAACTATAATGGCAAAACCTATAACTAAAGAAGGATACGATAATGTAAAGTCAAAAATTGCCGAGCTTAAAGCGGAATTTGAAACTTTACCCGAAATAATAGCGGAAGCGAGAGAAAAAGGCGACTTAAAAGAAAACGCCGAATATCATGCGGCAAGAGAAAGGCAGGGACTTCTTCAAGCGCAAATATCAAAATTGGAAAGCGATTTGGCGGGCTGCGAAATAATCGACCCTTCCAAATTGGATAAAGAAACTGTGACTTTTGGAAAGCGAGTAAAAGTGAAAGACAAAAATACTGGAGCGGTTTCGGAATATAAAATAGTCGGCGAACTCGAAGCGGATATTTCAAAAAATCAAATAACTATAATAACTCCAATCGCAAAAGGATTACTGACAAAAAAAGTCGGCGATACGGTTACAATAAAAGTTCCCGCTGGAGATAAAGTTTTGGAAATACTTGAAATTGGTTTATAAGAATAAAGGAATTTTGAAAGAATAATATTATGGTAATTTTGTAATAATAGATTTAAATAAATATATTTTTTATAGCGGTTTTGGGAAAGAGGTTTTTTATTATTAAAAATATTAAATAAGTTTCAAATAATAATATTTAATAGTTATTTATTAAACAATTTAGAAAAAATATATATTGTCGATATTATAATAAATCCAATTATTAAGAAACTATTAAGGCTATATAATGAAAGATATAAATAAATCTTCTTTGCATTTTAATGACGATACAATACAAAAAGGAATTGAAAATAATTTAATTTCTTAATAAAAATTCATTTGTATTTTTTGCAATTCTAATATAACATATTACTATACAATTTTACAGAAATTATATAAAACTGTTACGGATAATAAAATGATAACTCAAACGAGATATATTTCTAATTTTATTGAAATACAAAAAATAAATAATGGAGCTATAAAACCTGAAACAAAAGATTTTATAGAATTTGAAAATATTAAATTAAAACTCTGCGATTATAAAGAATTGTTGGAAGAAATGAAAGAGCAGAAAATAAAAGTCGATTGCATTCTAACCGACCCGCCTTACTGCATCTCTCGTAAAAATAATTTTAAGACTATGGGGAGAGCTGGAATTGATTTTGGAAAATGGGATTATAATTTTAATCAAACCGAATGGATAAAAAATTGCGTTCCTTTTTTAAATGACGGCGGTTCTATAATTATTTTTAACGATTGGAAAAATCTTTCTTATATTGTGGAGGCTTTGGAAGATAACGGCTGCATAGTTAAAGATTTGCTTCGCTGGGAAAAACTTAATCCTATGCCAAGAAATGTAAATTCTCGTTATGTAATCGATTTTGAATGCGCTATTTGGGCAGTTAAAGGCAAAAAGCGCTGGGTATTTAATAAACCTAAAAATGTATCTTATATGAAAGCGGTATTTAAAAGCGGAGTAGTCCCTGGCGGTAAAAAAAGACTTCATCCTACGCAAAAACATTTGAATGTTATTGAAGAAATATTAAATATCCATACAAATGAAAACGATTTAATTTTTGACCCGTTTAGCGGAAGCGGGACAACCGCGCTTGCCTGTCTCAATAATTCTCGCAAATTTATCGGTTCTGAAATAGATGAAAGATATTTTAAAAATGCATGCAAAAGATTAAATTTAAATATAAAAGAAAAACAATGATAATGTCGCCTTTAAATTATTCTGGTAATAAATCTAAAATACTAAAAACTCTTATTAGTTTATTTCCTAAAAATATTAAAATTTTTGTGGATGTTTTTTGCGGAAGCGGTATAGTCGGTTTGAATGCGAAATTTAAAAATCTAATTTTAAATGATAAAGAAAAACATATTATTGATTTATTGCAATATTTTCAAAATAATTCTTTAGACAATATTTTAAATCAAATAAATAAAATTATCGTAGAATATAAACTTACGGATTCAAAAAATAAGCCTAAAGGTTTTTACAAAATATATAAAAACGAAGGTTTGTCAAGATACAATAAAGATGGATTTTTAGAACTACGAAAATCATATAATCAAAATCCGAGCGAAATTAAACTTTTTGTGCTTATAATATTTGGATTTAATTATTTTTTACGATTTAATTCTAAAGGTTTATTTAATGTTCCCGTAGGCAAAACCGATTTTTCAAATTTTCAATATAAAAAAAGCGTAGAATTTATTCAAGCTTTACAAAATAAAAATATTAAACTACTAAATTTAGATTTTAGAGAGAAAGAATTATATAAAAACGGAGATTTTTTTTATTTTGACCCGCCATATTTTATTACGGATGCGCCTTATAACGCATCATGGAACGAACAGGACGAAAAAGATTTATACAATATTTTAGATTCGATTAATTCAAAAAATAAAAAATTCGCTCTCTCTAATGTTTTAGAATCGAACGGAAAAAGCAATAATTTTTTAAAAGATTGGAGCAAAAAATATTCGATAATTCATATTGATAGACAATATACAAATGCAAATTACAGACGAAAAAATTTAGGAAAAACGCAGGAAGTTTTAATTATAAATTATTAAGGAGATATAAAATGAAATCTGTTTATAAAATATTTTCTTTTAGCACTACGATTAGAAATCCGCAAAGAAATTCCGTATTTTTGGAATGTCTTAATAAGTTTAACGGCTTGGTTTTTGATTCAAAAAATTCTAGGCTATATTTTGAGGAACTTGTAAAAAACGGCATATACAAATTAAGCAATATTCCATCTAAAATTAACGAAAAACTTATAAACGATGATATTTTAAACGATTCGGAATTTGAAGAACTTTTAAAATTAAATCCTCAAATTTCAAGCGAAGAAAAAATAAATTTTAGAATAAGAACGCAATTAAAAGCTTTAGAATCTCAAGGTTTTCTAATTTTTTCAGGCGATAAAAATAAACCGATTATAACAATGACAAATCTTGCTTTCGAGCTTATCAATAGAAAATCTTATATTACCGATATTTATTCTAAAATCATGATTGGTTTGCATTCTGGAAATCCTTCAAGAAAATCAACTCTTAATAAAGCGAGAGTATTTTTGAATACGATTTTTGTAATCGATTTGCTTAAAAAGGAATGGGAAAAATTAGGAAACGAAGCAAAAGGAATTTTAAAATACGAATTCAAAAGTTTTGTTTTGGGAATGAAAGACTGCGATTATAAAAAATGCGTCCAAGATATTTTAGAATATAGAAAAAATTACGGATTAAAAGAAAATGAAAAATATATAAGCGATTATTTATTTAATAAATTAGGATTAAAGAAAATAAAATACGACAGCTTAAACGATTATGCGGATGAAGTTTTTAGAAAATTTGAAATGACAGGACTTTTAATTGCAAGAGGAAAATTTAAACATATTTATTATGATTTTTCTAATTTCAATTCTAAAAAAATTGAATCGCTATTAATCGCTTATAAGAATTATGATTTTAAAGAATTTTCAAATATCGAAGAATATATAAATTTTTTAGATAATATTAAGTTGCCCTGGCTTGATAGCGATGAAGTGAGAAAAGAAGTTATTAAACAAAAAGCGAAAAATTTAAATATTACTCTTAAAGATTCTGATTTTGAAAATTTAAATATTTTGGAAGAATCGCTCAATCAAAAATTTTATAATAAGGCTCTTCAATCGGCTATTTTACAAAGCGATATAAAAGAACTTTTGGAAGAGTTAAAAATTTTAGCTTCTTTATCAAATGCAAAATCCAAATACGATATACCCGAACCTTTGCGTTTAGAATATTTGCTTGCTTTAATTTTAGGAAAAAAATACGGCATTTCAAAACTTTATTCAAATCTTATATATAATGAAAACGGCATTCCTTTATCTTACGCTCCCGCTGGAAAAATAGATTTGGAATATAACGATTTTCTTTTTGAAGCGACAATGATAAAAAATAGAAATCAGCAATTAAACAGCGAAACGACAAGCATAGCGAGACATATGAAAGAAAGTCAAGATAAGAGGCGGGAATATTTAAGAACTATTTTAATCGCCCCTTATATTCATTGGGATGTAGCTTTATTTTTTAAGTTTTGCGCTAAAGAATTTGAAAGTAAAATTGCGCCTATTACTATTGCCAAATTTATAGAATTGATAGAAGAATCTCCTAATTTTAACGATTTTCAAATAAACTTTGATAAATTCGTCAATCAACTTCTTAACGAACAAACTCAAAATTATATTGATTCTATAAATTTTTAAGTCAATTAAAATTATTTTTTATTAGGCAAATGTTTTATTATCTGCGTATCAAGTAAAACCGCTCTGCTTGAATTGTCATAACCCAAAATTTTTGCATAAACTTCTATATGACTTCTGTTTTCTAAAGTAATATTCTGATTAAATATTAAATCGGCAACTCCCAAAATTTCTTTTCCGTTATTATCGTAAATTAAAAGTCTCGCTTTATTTTTTTGAACGCCGTCAATATTCGTTTGCGAAATACCGCTTACATCCGCTTTCCATTTTATATATCCGCCTTCGTATAATCCGTGATTTTGAACTACAGTTAAATAGTCGGGGCTTTCTTTGAATATATTATAATCGGGCGCTATGATGAAATTTTTTAAAACTCTAAATCTTTCTTTTAAATATTCGTTTATATCGCTATCCAACGCTCCGTTTATTATCATAACCGCTTCATTAACGGACGCACTCCTCATATTTTTCTTTGCCTTATCGAACATCTCGGCGACTTCTCTCGGCGAATATGTCGGACTTTTTGCGCTCTCGGGAATTCTGCCGTCTTCCAAACCTTCAAATAAATAAACATTTTCAAGTTTTTCTCTCAATTCTTTTTGTTCTCTGTCGAGCAAAACATATTTAATCATAGGATAAACTCTCTCTATAATCAAATAAGAACCTAAAGACAAAATAAAAACAATCGGAATAATCGCTAAAAATTTGAATATTGAAATTTCTTTTTTTCCGAGTAAATAAGGACGAGGTTTGATTTCGTTTCCTTTCGCGTTGTTTGTTAAAAATCTTATTCTCTCAATATTGTCCGCGGCGATTTTATTGTCGGGAGATAAATCGAGTATTCTAAAATATTCTCTTAAAGCGTTTTCTCTATGTCCGTTATATAAACTAATATAGCCTTTCGCTAAAGTGGCGTTAATGCAAAAACCGTCTTCACGCAAAGCCTTTCTCGATACTTCTTCCGCAGCCGAAAAATCTTTCAAAAAAATATTTGCAAAAGCGAGCATAGAAAGAGCTTCCGCGTCATGATTTAATTTGCTCGTATTGTTTAAAAGATAGTTTTTCGCTTTTTTGTATTTTTTTCTTTTAATCAATTTATAAGCGTTGGAAGATATATTATTCTTCATTAAAAAACAGTCCTATATTTTGTTTAAATAATTTGTTTACATATTCTGTTTACATAATATTATCGGTATTATGATAACTTATATTAGATATTTTTTGAAGTCGATTTTATTTATAATTTATATTCAAATTAACTTCGGTTAGTCGAATATTGATAAAAAAGAAAATTAAATATATAATCTATAAATTAAAAAATGTGCAGGAATTAGAATGAATTATAAAATAGCATTAACGGGTTCAACGGGAAATATGGGCGTTGAAACTTTAAGGCAGTTAATGGAACTTGAAAATATAGAGATTATAAAAGTTTTGATAAGAAAAGAAAGCGAGAAAAAGGCGAAAAAGTTAAAAAGAAAATACAAAAATAGAATTGAAATAATCATTGGAAATATCGAAAACAAAAAAGACTGCGAAAAATTAATCGAAGGAACAAATTATGTTTTGCATCTTGCCTCGCTTATTCCTCCAAAATCCGATAAATTCCCAGAATTAAATTATAAAGTAAACTTTTTGGGAACGAAAAATATAGTCGATTCAATTTTGGAAATGGAAGAAAATAAAAAACCAAAACTGATTCATATATCTACAGTCGCTTTATACGGAAACAGAACTGAAAAGAATCCTTGGGCGAGAGTGGGCGACCCTTTGATAATAAATAATTACGACCTTTATTCTTATTACAAACTTAAAGCGGAAAGATATGTTTTGGAATCTCCTCTAAAAAATCGAGCGATAATAAGACAGACGGCGATGCTCCATAACAGAATGCTTACCGACAATATGAGCGATGGTTTGATGTTTCACACTTGTTATAATTCGCCTTTGGAATGGATTACTGCGAGAGACAGCGGATTTTTAATGAAAAGAATAATCGAAGAAGATACGAAAAATCAACTTGACGATTCTTTTTGGAAAGGAATTTTTAATTTGGGAAGCAAAGCTGAAAACAGAATTACGGGATATGATGTTTTTAACGAAGGTTTTAAATTAATCGGCGGAAACGCTAAAAAATATATGCAGCCGAACTGGAACGCCATCCGAAATTTTCATGGAGTCTGGTATTATGACGGAGATAAACTTGAAAAATTATTTAACTATCAAAACGAATCAATAAACGATTATTGGAAAGAAATTGCAAAAAGACACTGGTATTATTCTCTCGCAAAAATCGTTCCCTCAAAACTGATAAAAATTTTTGCAATCGAAAGACTTTTATTCGATTCAAATTCTCCTCGTTATTGGCATAAAAATAAAGAAATGGGAAAAATTATCGCGGCGTTTGGAAGCGAAGAAAATTATAAAAAACTTTCTAAAAAATGGAAAAAATTTAATCTGCTTATTGAAAATAAAGACTGCAAAGGAAATTATATAAATTACGAAGAATTAAAAAATATAGAAAACGCTAAATTATTAAATCACGGATACGATGAAAATAAAAAAGAAATAAATATTGAAGATTTGAAAACAGCGGCGGAATTTAGAGGCGGAAAACTTTTAAGCGATAAAATGGAAAATATGGAAACGAAATTATTATGGGAATGTTCCGAAGGGCATAAATTTGAAGCGAAACCCGAAACGATAATAAAAGCGGGGCATTGGTGCGAAGAATGTTTTGAAAATCATACTTGGAATTTCGATAATACTGCAAAGAAAAGTCAATTCTACGCTCAAGTTTATTACGATTCGCATGACAAAAACGAAAATATGATTTATTATTTCGATAAAGATTTTAAAGCTCTTTATAAAAAGTTTTAAATAAAAAATATTAAAAATTTTAACAAATATAAAAGGTTTAATTAAATGAATAAAAATAAAAACGCGATAATATACTGGTTTTCGGGAACGGGAAATACCGAAAAAGTTGCAAAAGAATATAAAAAAAATTTTGAAGAAAATAAAATTGAAACTCTGCTTTATAAAATAACCGACAATTTTGAAGATATGCCGAGTCCTGAAAATTTTGATTATGTTGGAATCGCTTATCCGATTCATGGATTTAACGCTCCTTATCCCGTTTTTAATCTTATAAAATTATTTCCAAAAACTAAAAACAAAAATATTTTTATAATAAAAACTTCGGGAGAACCTCTAACGATAAATAATATTTCTTCAGAACCTTTGACGGCGAGATTGAAACCAAAAGGCTACATTCTAACAAACGAATATCATTATATCATGCCTTACAATATGATATTCAGACATACGGACGAAACGGCGGCGAAAATGTGGAAAACGGCAAAATCTTTATGTTCGATAGAGGCAAAAGAAGTATTGGATGAAAAAAAACATTTATTAAAAAAATTTCCTTTCGGCAGATTAATCGCTTTTTTATTTAGAATCGAGCATCCCGCGATGAAAATCAACGGAAAACTTTTTAAAGTAAAAAATATTTGCATTCATTGTAATTTATGCGTTAAGAAATGTCCCGTGAATAATGTTTATAACGATGAAAATAATAATATAAGATTCAAAAACAAATGCGTTATGTGTTCGAGCTGCGCTTTCAGATGTCCCGTAAACGCGATTAATATCGGAATACTCACGGGCTGGAAAGTGAACGGTCCTTATAATTTTGAAAATCCTCAAATCGGAATAAAAAGCAAACATGAAAATTATTGCAAAAAGGCTTACGATAGATATTTTGCGCGAGCTAGTAGTAAGATAAACGAATTTGCAAATTAACTGTTATAATTTAGGTATTATTATTGTATATCAAATCGTCATTTTGTAAATAGTTTTATAATATATAATAAAAAATAAAAAATAAAAAATAAAAATTATTCCGTTATAATATATTTTAAATAAAATATCAGTTTTGACAAATAAAATTATTCTGTTATAATATTTTTATGAACGAGTTGGAATATTTAAAAAATAGCGAAAATGAAATTATAACAGTCGACAGTCTAAACAAGAAAAATGATTGTTTTGTTCGTTATCTGTTTTCGGATAGAGGAAATGAAAATATAGTTTTAGATTTTATTAACGGAGTAATGATTGATTCAAATTTTAAAACTTTTTCTAATGTCGAAATTTTAAATCCGTTCAATTTGAGTAAATATTTGGATGGCAAAGAATCGATTGTAGATGTGAAATGTGTTACAGACGATAACGATACCGTAATAATAGAAATTCAATTGCAAGGTAATCAATATTTTATTGGCAGAAGTCTTTATTATTGGGCTAATAGTTATAGCTCGTTATTAAATAAGTCCGACAATTATACTAAACTTGCTCCAGTTATTGGAATGAATATTTTAGACTTTACAATATTTAACGATATAAAAGATTTTCATTCATGTTATTTATTAAAAGAAATTAATCATAATAAAATACTTACCGACCATTGTATGTTGCATTATATTGAATTGCCGAAGTTTGATATAAATAATATTAGTAAGGAAAAATTAAATACTTGGATAAAATTTTTTAAGGGGGAAAATATGTCAAATTTAATAAAAGAAAATAATATTTTTGAAGAAGTAGAAAAGAGATGTCAGAGTTTTATTGAAAGCGACCCATTGATAAACGCATATAGAAAAAAAGAATGGGAAGGTTATTTCCATAAGGCAGAATTATTAACAGAGCGAGAAGAGGGAATAAAAGAAGGTAGACATGCCGAACAAATCTCAATGGCAATCGCAATGAAAAAAGAAAATATAGATATAGAAGTTATTAAAAGAATAACGGGATTAAGCATTGAAGAAATTCGCAACCTGCGCCCAGACGGGGAAAAACTATAACACTTACTAAAATATATTTTTTATATAACACCACAATTATTTAACCTCTCTTAATTTCCATCCCCCGCTTTAAAAACTGAAACATAATTTCTTTAATACAACTTGAAATATAATCAAATTTATTTATAATGCTTATTAATAATATTATTTAATGGATACATATGCAATACTTTATATTTAGACATGGTAAAGATATAATAGGAAAAGCTAGAAAAAATCAATATTGCTTATGCCGATATGAATATGGATTTCAGGAGCAAAAAAGCGTGCATAATAATTGGATTTTTTTTAAAAAAGTAAAAGTTGGAGATATAATAATTTTAAGTTCTACCACTATAAAAAACAAAAAATATGCTTATGCTTGGGGATATGCTATAAAACCGAGATTTAAAAAGAAAATCAAAAAAATTAGCTTAAACTGTGACAATGTGATAAATACTCGAAAACATGGCGAAAAAAATGAATATCGTTCTGATAAGTATAATGGCTATATAGAATTTGAAGATTGCGAATGTTTTTATGAAAATTTAGAAGATGGGAAAAATAGATTTGGACAAAGAATTGATATTGATGAATGGAGAGATTATAATAAAGAAGGTGTAAAATATAGAGCTTATGATAAATCATACAAATTTAATACTATACAAGAAATTAATGAAGAAGACGCATTAAATATAATAAGAGAATTAAAAAACGACCCAAATTTTGAATTCGAGGATAAATCTATGGAAAATTATATTGAACTACTAAAATCAAACAAAAACCTAATCCTAACGGGAGCGCCGGGAACGGGTAAAACTCATTTGGCTAAAAATATAGCCTCTCAAATAATATTAAAAAAAGATTATGACGAAAGCGTTAAAAATGATAATGATTTTAAAGAACAATGCGCATTTGTGCAATTCCATCCTTCTTACGATTATACTGATTTTGTGGAAGGTTTGCGTCCTAAAAATGATAATGGTAATATAGGCTTTGTAAGGAAAGACGGAGTTTTTAAAGAATTCTGTAAAAAAGCTCTTAAAAATTTAAAAGATAGTCAAAAAGATATTTCTACTTTAAATTATGACGAAATTCTAAAAAAATATTTTTTAGAATTTATAGACGATATTCAATCATCTATTGATGGAAATGAACAATATGAAATTAAAGGGCTAAAAGGTGAACCAATAGCTCCTGTTGTATATGCGGAGTTAAAAAATGATGATGTATTTTATTATAAAATTCATTCAAAACAAGGTAACGAATATAAACAAATTGAATATTTAAATAGTTTGATAGAATGCTATAAAGATATAATTATAAAAAATCTTGATAAAATTACGTATAAAATGTTATCAAAATATACAAACGGTTTGCCATCATCTACATACGGAATTTTGAAAGCGTTTTATGATAAATATAATGAAAAAATAGAACAAGAAAAAAATAATATAACGGTTCAAGAAGTAAAAAAGAAAGATTTTGTATTTATAATAGACGAAATAAACAGAGGCGAGATTTCAAAAATTTTCGGCGAATTATTCTTTTCGGTTGATTCTGGCTATAGAGGAGAAAAAGGAAAAGTTTTAACTCAATACGCGAATTTAATCGAGGACGGAGACGAATTTAAAGACGGTTTTTATATTCCCGAAAATGTTTATATAATCGGAACTATGAACGATATTGACAGAAGCGTTGAAAGTATGGATTTCGCTATGCGCAGACGATTTGCTTGGAAAGAAATTAAAGCCGAAAATACTCAAGAAACTATATTAAGCGATTTAGGAGATTTAAAATACGAAACTATAAAAAGAATGGATAATTTGAATAATGTTATTAGAGATGAAGAAACTAATTTATCCGAAGCGTATTGTATTGGGGCTGCATATTTTAAAAAGATTAAAGATTACAAAGGCGATTTTAATAAATTATGGGATAATCATTTAAATGGACTTTTATTTGAATATACGAGAGGCATGTCAAATCAAAAAGAAATAATGATAAAATTAAAAGACGCTTATAACTCAAATAGTGATAATGATACCGAAGGAGAAGAAGAGGAAATTATTGAAGAAGAATAAATTAATTAGGTATAATAATGAAATGCATTCCGTTAATAGATAATAGAAGTCATGTGATTAAAGAATTAAAATATTTTAAAACCGAAGAAAAAATTTCAGAAGAAGATATAAGTTCATTAGAAAAAATATCTCAAAGAACGATAAAAAATATAATAGAAAACGATAATTTATTGATATTCCCAAGCGATTTAAATAAAAGTAAAAATATTGAAGAAAATAAAGCTATTTTTAATATTTATAATAATCAATTAATAACAAATAACATAATGGGTTTTATCGGTTATAACGACACTCAAATAAAAATTACTTCAAGATTCGCTTCGGAAGATAAAGATTATTTTCTTCACTATATGCTTCAAAAAGTTTTATGTTTCAATATATTTGATTTACAGCATTCGAGCGATAAAGACGATTCTTTTGATTTTTTAATTTATATGTTTATTCATTTTTTCCAAAAAGCGATTAGACAGGGAATTTATAAAAGCTATCAAAAAAGAGAATATAACGATGCGAATGTGAGAGGAACGATTGATATTAATCGGCATATAAAAAATAATATTCCTTTTAATGGCAAAGTCGCTTACAAAACGAGAGAATACAGCCACGATAACGATATAACTCAATTAATAAGGCATACTATAGAATATATCAATACGAAAAGTAGAGGAATTTTAAATATTGCAAAAGAAGAAGTAAAAAGTTCGATTTCGCAAATTATTGAAGCCACGCCAAGATACGATAAAAATAAAAGACAAAATATAATAAATAAAAATTTGAAAAAATTAAATCATCCATATTTTTACGAATACGAACCTTTAAGAAAGATATGCGTTCAAATATTAAGGCATGAAGAAATAAAATACGGACGCGAAGAAGATAAAATTTACGGCATTTTATTTGACGGCGCTTATCTTTGGGAAGAATATATTTGGACTATATTAAAAGATTTGAATTTTAAACATCCGAGAAATAAAGAACAAGCGGGCGGAATTAATTTGCTAGACAATAAATGGAGCGTCTATCCCGATTTTTATAATTATGATAAAAAAATAGTTTTGGATACAAAATATAAAATGTTAAATAAAGATAACGATAAAATTGACGGAAGCGATAAACATCAAATAATATCTTATGTCTACACTTTGGGCGCTAAAAAAGGCGGTTTCGTTTATCCTTCGGAAGATAAAAAATTCTGTTTTGATAATATAGGAATTTTGAATAGAGAATATAATAAAAATATATTGGAAGATTATAATCCTTCGATTTTCAAATACGCATTCTTAATACAAAATAAAAAATCAAACGAAGAAAATTTTGAAAATATTAACGATTTTAAAATAGAAATAGAAAAATCAGAAAATGATTTTAAAGAAAAAATTGAAAAAGAATTTAAATAATTTGTCTTTTAAATATTTTTAATCTATGATATAATAAAACGACAAAATATTAAAAAATAAACGGAGAAAATAATGCTCGGAGCGATAATAGGAGATATTGTAGGTTCTATCTACGAATTCAATAATATAAAAACTAAAGAATTCGATTTCTTTTCGGATGAAATGTTTTTCACGGACGATACGGTTATGACGATTGCGATTGCGGATGCCATAATTAACGGCGGAAAACATGATGATTTTATATGGTTTATGAAGAAATGGGGGAACGATTATATTGATAAAAGTTATGGAAGTTCTTTTAGAAAATGGCTCGAATCCGAAAATTCCGAACCTTATAACAGCTGGGGAAACGGCTCGGCAATGAGAGTATCTCCATGCGGCTGGGTTGCAAAATTAGATATTCCGTTTGAAGATGGAATTAAATGGACGGAAGATTTGGCGAAAACATCCGCCGAAGTTACGCATAATCATCTCGAAGGAATAAAAGGCGCTCAGGCTACCGCGGTCGCGATATACTGCATGAGAGTCGGAAGAGCTAAAAATGCCGTAAACGAATATAAATACATTCTTAAAAGCGAAATGGAAAAAAGATATAGATATAATTCTAACTTTCCTTTGAGTCAAATTCGCCCTACTTATACTTTTAACGAAAGTTGTCAGGGAACGGTCCCGCAGGCTATAGCTTGTTTTTTGGAGGGCAGAGATTTTGAAGATGCTATAAGAAACGCTATTTCAATCGGAGGCGACAGCGATACTCTTGCGGCGATTACGGGAAGCATAGCCGAAGCCGCTTATGGAATTCCAAAAGACATAAAAGAAAAAGCTTTTAATTATCTTAATGAACCTATAAAAGAATTATACGAAAGATGGATTAATTTTATTAAATAATAATTATTAATCGTCTAAAAAATTCTTTATATATTTCGCCTGTTCTTCGTTTTTTATCAAAAAAGCGTCATGCCCGTAATTTGATTTTATCTCATGAAATTCGGTTTCTATATTGGAATTATTATAAGCGTCTACAATATCCGCCGACTGCGAACTCGGATAAAGCCAGTCGGAAACGAAAGATATTATAAGAACTTTATTAAGCAAAATATTTTTTTTAGTTTTTATTTTTTTAATTTCATCTCGCACATCGAAAAAATCCATAGCTTTAGTGAGATAAAGAAAACTATTCGCGTCAAATCTTGAAGTAAATTTTTCTCCGTTATAATGCAAATAATTTTCGACTTCAAAAGAAGGCGTAAAATATTTTAAAGATTTTTTTCTCTTTCTTCCAAATTTTTCTCTCATATATTCTTCGCTCATATAAGTTATATGTCCGAGCATTCGCGCCAAAGCGAGTCCTTTATCGGGAGAGGAAATTCCGTAATATTTTCCGCCATACCATTCGTTGTCTTCCGTTATCGCTTGACGGGCTATTTCGTTTAAGGCTATTTGCATAGGAGAATGCGTCATCGAGCTTGCGATTATTATTGCCTTTTTAATTGTATCGGGATAAGTAGCTGTCCATTGAAGAGCCTGCATTCCTCCCATAGAACCTCCGACTACGCAATATAATTTTTTTATTCCCAAATAATCTATAAGAATTTTCTGCGCCCTTACAATATCTTTAATCGTAAAAGTTGGAAAGTCCGTTCCGTAATAAGAATTGCCTTTCGCTTTTTTTGAAGAAGGTCCCGTAGTTCCCGAGCATCCTCCCAGAACATTCGAGCAAATAACGAAATATTTATTTATATCAATCGCTTTATTTTTTCCGACAAAATTGCTCCACCATAGCATAACATTCGAGTCGCCCGTAAAAGCATGACAAACTAAAATCGCGTTATCTTTATTTAGATTCAATCTGCCGTTAATTGTGTAGGCTATAGTCAAATTTTCTATAGTCTCTCCGTTTTCAAATTTGAAAGTTTTATTCGTTTCAAAATATTTAACTTCCGATATTTTATTTTTTATTTTCATTTTCATTGGCAAAACTCCCATAATCAAATTTTTAAAATAAAAAAGCCGCCAAAAAAATTTTGACGGCTGGAGACAAAAAAACAAAATCTATACTATACAGCCGTCCGTAAATCGCATTTGCATCATAGAAAAATGATTAGTATTTACGAAAGCCGTTTTTTGCAATTTATTTTCCTCTTTTAAAAATTTTTTATTTAATTAATTTTTAATTGAACAAATTATAAACTAAAATAAAATTATTGTCAATAGGGATATATTAATCAATTTTATATATTGACAAATTTTTTATTATAATGTAAATTCAAATTAAATATAAATAAAAAATATTGAAAGAAGAGTGCTATAATGAAAAAATTAATAGTTACAATAATACTAATAACGATAGCAATAATATGCTACAAAGAGTATGTAAGAAGACAATCAATAGGCTATAAAGTGCAAGAAGCATTTAAAGAATTAGTAAAGGAGATAAATGATGAAACGAACTTATCAGCCAAGTAAGTTACGCCGAGCGAGGAAATTTGGTTTTTTTAAACGAATGGCTACGAAGCATGGACGAGATATTTTAAAACGAAGAAGAAGAAAAGGCAGATATAGATTGACGGCGGCGGACGAATAATTTAAGCGAGCAATAAATTTATTTGCGGATGTTTTTGGAAATTTTGTTAATAATCGGAAATATTTGAGTTTTGGCAAAAATATATTTTAAAGAAAGACTTAAAAAGAGAAACGATATAATCGCTTTTTTTGAAAATAGAGCCGATTTAATAAAATCAATTAATTACTTCTATACGATATTGGGATTAAAAAATAATCGTTCCTATTCGAGATTCGCCGTTAGTATGAAGAGAAATAAATCGAACGCGGTAATCCGAAACAGAGAAAAAAGAATCGTTCGAGAAATATACAGAACGGAAAAAAGCAGAATTCCAGCGGGCTACGATTATTTTATTATAGTAAAGAAAAAAAACAGCCGTTCGTTTGAAGATTGCAAAAAGGATTTATTAGAATTGTTTAAGAAATTTGAATGAGGTTTAAAAGATTTAAAATGTTTAAAAAAGTAATTTTATTTTTAATTTTTTTATATCAAAAATCAATATCGCCTTATTTGAAGCCTTGTTGCAGATATATTCCTTCATGTTCCGAATATGCGAAACAGTCGGTTATAAAATACGGAGCTTTTAAGGGAAGTTTTCTTGCGATATTGAGAGTGATTAGATGCAATCCTTTGGCGAAAAAAATATACGACCCAGTTCCTTGATTTTAGTTTGGATTTAAGATTATTGAATATTAGGAGATTAAGTAAAGATTTATGAGCGATGGAAAAAGAATGGCTATAGCGATTGGGCTTTCCGCTATTATATTATTTATATATATGTTTTATCAATCGAGATTTATGAGAACGACTCCAGCCTCTCAAAATGTTGATACGAATACAAATATTGCATTGAATCAAACTAACGATAACGAAGAAAATATAAATAACATTTTAAATACTTCGGGGATGCAAAAAATAGATAAAACAGACAATAGCGAAACCAACTTAAATAACGAAATTCAAATTTTAGAAAACGAATATGTTATAGCGAAATTAAGAAACGGAACTTTATATTCCTACGAATTAAAAAATTATTATAAACAGGATATTCCGAAAAACGCGACAAACGAAATAGTCGATATGGTTGGGCAGGTTTATAACGGAATTTATCCTTTTACTTTAACTTTTCAAAATCTTTCAAATTCAATAGCCGTCCAAGAAAATTTAAATTATAATATAATCGAAACTAATAACGAAACTATAAATTTTATTGCAGAAGCGGTTATAGAAAATGTTCCCGTTAGAATAAAGAAAAGTTTTGCATTTGGCGAAGACCCTTATCAATTAAAAAACAGCGTGACTATAGAAAATATCGGCGATAAAAATTTGTCAATGTATTATTCTTACTTTTTAGGAACGGGAATCGGACCTTACAGAACGGATAGAAATTCCGTGCGGGAAGATTCTACAAGGGCGCAATATCTTATAAGAGGAAACGGAAAATCAAGAATTTTGCTTACGGGCGATATAGCGAAAGAAAATATAATTTCAAGATTATTCGGTTCGAGAGGTTCTAAAACCAACGCTATGAGATATAATATTTACGAAGGAGAAGATAAATGGGTTGCCTTAAATAACAGATATTTTGCGATTATATCTAGTCCTCCTCAATCGAACGCAATTTTTGAAACGATGACTTTTTCTCGTCCCGCAACAAACGAATACAGAAACGATTTTCATTTGGCAAATTTGCTCACGAAGCATAATATTAACGCAGGAAGTTCTATTACCGATAATTACTCGGTTTATATGGGACCAAAAGTGAGAGGTTTATTTGCGAAATATTATCTTGAAGAATCCTACGAATCTATTTTTCAGGAATCTTTTTTGGGACTTAATTTAAGACCTTTGACATATATTTTGGATATAATGCTAAACGGTTTATACAACATTACTAAAAATTACGCTTGGGCGATAATATTATTTACGCTTTTATTCAAAATAATAACCTATCCGTTAAATCATGCTTCTTATAAATCGATGAGAAGAATGCAGCTTGTTAATCCTAAAATAGAAAGAATAAGAGAGCAGTATAAAGATAATCCCGAAAAATTGAACGCGGAGATTATGGCGATATATAAAAAAGAAAAAATTAATCCATTGGGCGGATGTTTGCCTATGCTTTTGCCTTTTCCTCTTCTTATAGCTTTTTTCTATTTGATGCAGTCGATGGTAGAATTAAGAAACACGCCTTTTTTATGGATAACGGATTTGTCTTCGCCAGATAAATTATTCGTATTTCCTGCGGGAGTTCCGATTTTAGGAGGACTTAATTTTAATTTATTTCCGATACTCATGGCAATAACGAGTTATTTAAGCATGAAACTTCAGCCTTCTTCAAGCGCGGGAAGTTCGGGTTCGGCAGCGACTCAAATGAAAATGATGACAACGATATTTCCTCTTATGATGCTTGTTCTGTTTTATAATTTTGCAAGCGGACTCGCATTATATTGGACGGCGCAAAATGTATTCGGAGTAGCGCAGCAGTTTATAACGGCAAAGTTATTAAATAAAAACGAAGATAATAATATTGAAGAAGAAAGTAAATCTGGAAAAACAAAAAAGAAAGATAAAAATTTTAAAAATATAAATAAAAAAGCTAATAATAAAAAAAGAAAATAAAATTAAATTATTTATAGGAGGGCAAAAATGTTAGTAAAAGAATTTAGCGGAAAATCGGAAAAAGACGCTATAAGCAAAGCGCTCGAAGAGTTAAATTTGACGGAAGAACAAGTTAGAATCGAGGTTGTGGAAAAAGGCAAACGAAATTTATTCGGAATAGGCGAGGAAACTCCGACAGTTATCAGAGTTTATTATGAAGAAATATCGGAAAGTCTTGGAGAGTTCAAATCTATAGTTGCGGACATATTGAAGTATATGGGAATAACAGCCGAAGTCACAGCGAAAGAAGAAAGTGGAAGCAGAATATATATAAATGTTTCTACGGAAGATTCGGGCGTTCTCATAGGGAAAAAGGGAGCGACTTTAGAGGCTTTACAGTTTTTGGTTTCTTTAATCGTCTCTAAAAATTTCGGCGAAGATAACGAAAGACATGTAATATTGGATGTCGATGGATACAGAGAGAGAAGAGAGGAAACTTTAAAACATATGGCGCGTCAAGCGGCTCAGCAGGCAAAAAGGACTAGGAGAGCGGTTGTGTTAGAGCCTATGTCTCCTTATGAAAGAAGAATAATCCATTTAGAACTTCAAAACGATAAAGATGTCGAAACGAAAAGCGATGGCGAGCCTCCATATAGAAGAGTAAAAGTATTTTCTAAAAACGGCGGATACAATAACAGAAGATATAATAACAATAATAATCGAAACAGAAATTCGTATAAACCGTATTATAGAAATAAGTAAATTATTATTTTTCATAAAGCCCGTAATATTTTAATTTGATTAAAAAATAAAATTAAATTTATTACGGGTTAAATTTTATCCAAAATAAGTCTTAAATCTTTTTTGTCTATTATTATATTCGCTTCTTTTTTTAGAATTTCTTTTGAGCAAAAAGCTACTCGGTTTTTCGCATATTTAAACATACTTAAATCGTTCGCTCCGTCTCCGACTACAAGAGTGTTATTTTCTGAAATATTGAGTAATTTTTGCAAGGCTAAAAGCATATTTCCTTTACTATCTGCAAACATCATCTCGCCGCCTACTTTTCCAGTTAAGACATTATTTTTTGTATGGAATATATTTGAAAATTCTCCGTCCAATCCTAATTTTTTAACGAATATCGAAGTCGCATTTTTGAATCCGCCCGAAAAACAAACGCATTTATATTCTTTTTTTTTCAATTCTTTAATCGTTTCTTTTGCTCCGTTCATAATTGTAAGAGACTTGCATATTTCGTTTACTTTTTCCAATTTCATTCCTTCAAGCAAAGCGACTCTCGAAGTTAAACTTTCAAAAAAATCTATCTCTCCTTTCATGCCTTTTTCTGTGATTTTTTTTATTTCTTCGTAATAATCGGTTTCTTTAGCTATTATGTCCAAAGTTTCTCCGTCCATAAGCGTGGAGTCAAAATCAAAAACGGCTAATTTCATTTTTAGAATTATTCCTTTAATTAATTAAAATAATATAACGGGAAAAAGTAATTTTGGCAAGACTTAATTTTACTAATATACTTGCCAAACTTCTAAACTCTGTTATACTATCATTTTATAATTACGGAGAAAATAAAAAATATGATAAAAAAAATTATCTCAAATATCATTAAAGAAGCGGTAAATAATTATCTAAAAAATCAAAATATAAATAACGATATAAATATTGAAAATATAGAAATCGCATATTCGGTTGACGATAAATTCGGAGATTATGCCTGCCCAATCGGAATGCGTCTCGCTAAAATATTAAAAAAAAATCCAATGGAAATCGCTCAAGGAATAATAAACAATATAGAAAATAATAAATATTTCGACAAAATCGAAGTCGCAAAACCGGGCTTTATAAATCTTACTCTTTCAAAAGAATATATAAATAATTCTATAAACGATTTATTAAAAAACGAAAATTACGGAAAAAATATTTTGGAAGAAAAAAAGAAAATTTTAGTGGAATATATAAGCGCAAATCCAACAGGACCTCTTCATATCGGGCATGGAAGATGGGCGGCGATTGGAAGCGCCTTATCGAATCTCCTTAAATATGCGGGACATGAAATTTATCAGGAATTCTATGTAAACGATGCGGGCGAGCAGATAGAAAAATTGAATCAGAGCGTTCAGGCGGTTAAAGACGGAAAAGAAATTCCAGAAGACGGCTATCATGGAGATTATATAAAAGATATTGCGAAAGAAAACGGAATTCCTAAAGATATAATTTTGGAAAGTCAGAAAAAACTTTTGAAAAGATTCAGAGTGGAAATGGATAACTATGCATTGGAATCGAAAATCAGAGAAAACGGAGAACTTGAAAAAGCAATTGATTTTTTAGATAAAGAAGGACTTTTATTTGAAGAAGATAACGCCGTTTGGTTTAGAAGCGTGAAGTTCGGAGACGATAAAGATAGAGTTATTAAAAAAAGCAACGGATTATACACATATTTTGCTCCAGATATTGCCTATCATAAAAATAAAATCGACAGAGGCTATAAATATTTAATAGATATTTTAGGAGCAGACCATCATGGATATGTTCCGAGAATTACTGCGGCGGTTAGGGCGGTTTCGGGCGACACGGCAAGTTTGAAAGTTATTTTAGGGCAGATGGTTAGATTATTCAGAGGGAAAGAAATTGTCCGAATGAGCAAGAGAACGGGAGATATGATAAGTTTGGAAGAAGTTATTGACGAGATTGGAGTCGATTCAACGAGATATTTTTTGCTTATGCGTTCGTATTCGAGTTCGCTTGATTTCGATTTGGAACTTGCAAAAAAGAAAGACAACGATAATCCAGTTTATTATATTCAATACGCTTACGCGAGAATTTGCAATATATTTTTTAAGCTCAAAGAAAAAAATTTAAGTTATAACGAAAATAAATCTTTCGATATAAATAATATTTCAAACGAAAGTTCTTTAAAACTTGCGAAAATTATTTTAAGACTGCCAGATGAAATTTACGAATCTTCAAAATCTTTGGAAGTTTATACTTTTCTAAATTATACTTACGAAGTGGCGTCCGCATTGCATAAATTTTATTACGACAATATAGTTTTGGACGAAGACGAAAATATTCGGCAGGAAAGATTAACTTTGGTAAAAGCCGTCCAAAAAGTTTTAGGAATTTGTTTCGATATTATAGGAATTTCAAAAATAGAAAGAATGTGGTAATTTTTAAAATAAAAAATCCGCCTCATCGTATAAGACATAACTGCGCCTGACTTTTTCGTCAGGTGGGCTACCCAGAAACATGACCTTGATTTCTCAAAACCGCAAGCGGCGAGCCTATCATTGATATTTCGCTCTGTATCCCTAATGCATTAATTTATAGTGGCGCAAAAATGTCGTCTATTCACGCATGAGGCAGAATTATTTAAACTATAAATTTAATTTTATTATTTGTCAATACTCGAATAATTTTTATTTAAAAAGTTATTCATATAAATTAAAGAATTAAAAAATCGTTATAATAATTTATTTATAATTTTATCTTATTTATCTCCACTAAAGAATCATTTTCTTTTAAGGAAGGGCTTATTTTTAGTATGCATATTATTCCATCATAAGAAGCTTTTATATCTTTTATTTTATCTCCAAAATAATCCCTTATTTCGCCTACAGTATCTCCGACTTTAACAAAATCGCCAGTATCTACTAAAGGATACCACATGCCAAAATCAATATCGCTTTTTATAGAACCCGTATAATTTAGAATTACTCTTTTTTCAGTGTCTTTCATATTTTCGTTTTCAAGCATATTAATATAAATCATAATATTTTTAATTCCGTTATAATGAACTTCTGTATTTAAATTATCGAGCAAACCGTTTCCTCCAGCTTCGGTAAGTATAGAAGGGACTCCTCTAAACGCTAATCTACTATAAGCTCCGCCGTATTTATTTTCTTTATTCATTTCGGTGTGTATAATATATTTTATGTTGTAGATTTCAGCCATTTTTTTTGAAATAGAATCCGTTTTATCATCGTTTACTATTGGAACATAAATGCAGTTTGCTATTTTTTCTGGAATATCTCCTCCATGAAGCTCTATGCAATAGTCTATATCTTTTAAAACTTCATTCCAAAAATAATAATTCATAACTTCCGTATAACTTCCATTTTCTTTACCAGGAAAAAGTCTTAACGGATTTTTATTGTCTTTAGGAACTACAAAAGGGGCGTTTTCTCTAAAAGCTGGAATATTATATATAGTGGTTATTATAAGTTTTCCTTTTATTTTTAACTTGTTTGCTTCTATATCTTTCAATAATTTTATAGCAGATTCTATACCGCAAAATTCACTTCCGTGCATTCCTCCTATTATGGCAAGAGTAGGACCTTCAATTTCGCCTTCTATATAAGCTACGGGAAACATAATGTATTCTTCTTCGTATCTAAATTTCAAAATTTTCTTTATTACTTTATTCAAAATAATCTCCTTTGTTTAATTATTTAAATCTATTTTATTAAACAATGTTTTAATAAATAGCAATATAAAAACGCTTCTACCTAAATAAAAAGCGAGTAATGAAATCCAAAGTCCGTTATTATTAAATTTATCAAAAGTTAAAAATAAAACCGCTAAAAAGAGGCATAAACTTAAAAAAGTCGATATAAATATTGGCTTATTAAAAGACGCTCCCGTAAATATTCCGTAAAAAGTTAATCCTATAGCCGATACTACGGGATATAGCGCTACCCAAAAATAATATTTATAAGAATAATTTAAAACTTCAGCGTTGTTGGTAAAAAGGTTGATAAAATTTTTATTAAATATCAAGTATATAGAAGTTAAAACTATTATAAATATAAAAGCGTATTTTGTATTTTTAATAATAGTCGCTTTTAATAAATTTACATCTTTTGCTCCGCAAGATTTCCCACTATAAACACTGGATGTATTTGCTATCCCGTCAAACATATAAGATATTATGGATTGTATTTGAAGCAATATAGAATTAGAAGAAATTAATATAGTGCCAAGTGAAGAACTTTTAGCGGTAAATATATTTATTTGAAGTATTAAGCATAATGTTCTTAACATTAAATAAAGATTTGAATATAAAGAATTTTTAATCTTTGAAAAATCGCTTATATTTTTAAAATTTATTTTTCCAAAATTTCCATATTTAATTATAAATAAAAATCCTATTAAAAAAGAAACTATTTGAGAAATTAGAGTTGCAAAAGCTATTCCAAAAACTTCCATATTTAGTATTAACGCAAATATTACATCCAGAATCATATTTAAAATATTTCCAGTAATTTGCATTATTAGAGAGGCTTTTATTTTTCTTTGTCCCATAAGCCATCCCAACATAACATAATTTGAAAGTAAAAAAGGCGCTCCCCATATCAAAATATTATAATAAATATTTAAAGATTCAAAAGCTTTAGCTTCCAAATGAAAAGCGTTCTTGCAATAAATCATTATTATTTTTTGAGAAATCAAAATTATAAAAGATATAATTAAAGCAATAAGTAAAGGTTGGAAAAATGCAAAAGATTTATCTTCTTTTCTGCCGCTGCCTAAAGCTATGGCGCTTAAAGATGTCGTATTAACTCTTAAAAATCCAAATATCCAATATATAGTATTAAATACGACACTTCCTACAGAAACGCCCGCTATATAAGCTGGGTTGTTTAGTCTTCCCGCTACTGCCGTATCTACCGCTCCAAGTAACGGTTGAGTCATCGTAGATATTACAAAAGGCATCATTATTTTTATATAATCAGCGTCTCTTATTAAATGATTATAATTATTTAAAGAATCAAGCATATTTTTCATTTTTTAAATTTTGATATATATTTAATATGTCAAATGTTTTAACCGAATTAAGAAGCTCTTTAGCATAATCGGTTTTTACATGACTTAAATCTTTTATATTGTCAACTTCTTCTATAATATTTCCATTATTAAAAAATAAAACTCTGTCACATAAATAAGTTATAGTTGATAAATCATGAGTAATAAAAATATAAGAAAATTGATATATTTTTCTTAATTTTATCAAATAATCCATAACCTGCGTTTGCGTGGAAACATCCAAAGAACTTACCGCTTCGTCAAGCAAAATAACTTTTGGGTGGATTGCAACAGCTCTAGCTATACATACTCTTTGAAGCTGTCCTCCACTTAATTCATGCGGATATCTATTCAAAAAATTTTCATTCAAACCTACATTGTTTAACAATTCTATTGCCATATTTCTCCTATTTATTTTATCAAGTTTTTCGCCTGTATTTATTATATGAACATTAATAGCCTCATCTAAAGCTGACATTACTGTAAATCTTGGATTAACAGAAGAAACATAATCCTGAAAAACTACGCTTATATCATATTTTATGTTTTTCATTTTATATTTTTTTCCATATAGTTTTATTCCGTCTATAATCACCTCTCCTTTTTCTGGTTTATGAAGTCCTAAAATTACTTTCCCTAAAGTGCTTTTCCCACTTCCGCTTTCTCCAATAATTCCTAAACATTCCCCTTTTTTTAATTTGAGCGAAACTCCATTTAAAACTGTTTGCTTTTCTTTTCCGAATACTTTTTCTTGATTTTCTTTTCTAAAACTTACTCTTATATCTTTAGCTTCTAATAATGTCATGCCTCTAACCCCAAATTATAAACTATAGAATTAAATTTTTTCATTACAGCCATTCTTTTTGAAACTAAAGAATTAGTGTAATCATCTTTGCTATTTAAAATTATATCAGCTATATTTCCTCTTTCTAAAATTTTGCCTTTTTTCATTACTATCATTTTATCCGATATTTTAGACAATATTCCCAAATCATGCGATATAAAAATCATTGAAACTTTATTTTCTTTTTTTATTCTTATAAATTCTTCCATTATCGAATTCTGGCTTATAGAATCTATTGAAGTCGTAGGTTCATCAGCAATCAATAATTTAGGCTCTACCGATAAAGCTAAACCTATCATTATTCTTTGGAGCATACCGCCGCTTAACTGATGCGGATACTTTTTTATAGTATCTTTAGGATTTTTTATTTTCATTATTTCTAAAGTTTCTATGCATTTTTTATATATGTTTTCTTTACTAAGATTTGTATGTTCCTTAAAAGTCTCTTCCATTTGATTATATATTCTATACAAAGGGTCAAAGCATGTCATAGGGTTTTGAAGTATCATGCATATATCTTTCCCTCTTATTTTTCTCATATTTGAAGGAGATTCTTTTATCAAATCATTACCATAAAATAAAGCTTCTCCATTTACTTCAAAATTATTGTCAAGTAAACCGAGTATAGATTTTATAGTTATACTCTTTCCGCTTCCACTCTCTCCCAATATTCCGACACATTCTCCTTTGCTTATAGAAAATGAAACATTATCTATTATTTTCTCATTGTTATTTTTTCTATGTTTAAAATAAACATTAAGATTTTTAATTATCAAAATATTTTCTTTCATAATAATACCTTTTATCTAAACTCTGCTTTCTTTAGGGTCCAAAACATCTCTTAATGCGTCTCCCAAAAGATTAAAAGAAGCGACTAAACATACTATAGCTATACCTGGAACTATCATTTGTTTCGGATTAGTCGTCATGACATTTTTAGCCTCGTTTAGCATAGCTCCCCATTCTGGTATTGGGGCTTGAACTCCAAGTCCTAAAAAAGACAAAGTAGATATATTTAATATAGCCCATCCAGTATCTAAAGTAGCCAAAACTATCATTTCCGAAGATATAGACGGAATCATATGCTTAAATAATATAAAAGGAGAACCAGAGCCTACAGTTTTTGAAAATAGAACAAAATTTTTTTCTCTATACTTTAAAACATTAGTTCTTATCATTCTAGAATACCAAGCCCATTTTATAAAAACATTAGCTATAATAACATTGGCTATATCTACTCCAAGCAAGGCTACTACCGCAAGTATCATTATCTGACTTGGGAAAGAAAGCATTACATCGACTATTCTCATTATAATTTCGTCTACAGCTCCTTTAAAATATCCAGCTAATATACCCATAAAAGTTCCAAGTCCTATAGTTCCAAGCATAGTAAGAAGAGATAAAAATAAAGTGTATCTTATTCCATATATCATCCTTGAGAGTATGCATCTTCCAAGCTGGTCTGTTCCGAGAGGATATTCTTTTGAAAGCCCCGCAAATTTATTTAATATATTATTAACATAAGGGTCATTTGGAGCTATCAAAGGAGCTAATATTCCTATCAAAGCTATTATTAATATAAACAATACGCATCCTAAAGCAATTTTATTTTCTAAAAATCTTTTAAACATTATTAATCTCCTATTCTTAATCGAGGGTCCGCAAGTCTTTGAATTATATCGAATATTAAATTAAAAAACACGAATAAAATCCCTGTCATCAATATATAAGCCTGAATAACGGGATAATCTCTGTTGAATATAGAAGCTATGCATAATCTACCTATACCTGGCCATGCAAAAACATTTTCTACTACTATAGTTCCAGAAATTAATTGCGGAATACTCATACCAATTGCCGTAATACATGATTGTAACGAATTTTTTAATATATGTCTTACGAGAATAACTCTATGCTTTAAACCTCTAGCGTTAGCGTATAAAACATAATCCTCTTTCATATTTTCAAGCATATTGTTTCTTATAAGTCTTATATAAGTGGATATATAAGTAATAGATATAGTAACAGAAGGAAGTATAGCATGCGCTAAAGTTCCGTTTCCGCTTGTCGGCAAAATATCAAGTTTTATACTTATAAGCCATATAAGAAGAAGCCCTATCCAATACGCTGGCATAGCTGTAGTAGCAAATACAGAAAACCGAATTATTCTATCAAATAGGCTATCTTTATATACGGCACTAAAAAAACCAATTGGTAAACTCAAAACTATGACAAATATAAGCGATAGAAAAGCCAATTGCAAAGTGGCAGGAAGACATCTCGCAATTTCTCCTACCACAGTTCTTGATGGATTTGTATAGCTTACTCCCAAATCTAATCTTAAAAAATCTAATATCCATCTAAAATACCTGATAAAAAATGGTTCGTTTAGTCCGAGTTCTTCTCTCATCTGCTCAACAGCTTCTTCAGATATTATTGGAATTTGCTGAACTCTTAAAACTACCTCCGCAGGGTCAGACGGTATCAAATTAATAAAGAAAAAACTTAAAAGAGTAATACCAAATAATAACGGTATAGTAACTAAAATTCTTTTTATGATATAAGCTTTCATAATTTTTCCTATGAATTACAAAATATATTATGTAAAAATTAGCTATTGACTATTAATTTGCTATATCAAAATACATTAACCAAAAAGGCACTTCGTATTGAGTTTGAGCAAATTGAACATTTTTCAAATCTGCCGTATAAACCGCTTTATTGCATTCATATGTTAAAGGAATATACACGGCATCCTCATGAAGTCTTGTAAGAACAAAATTATAAAGCGTTTGCCTTTCTTTTTCGTCCACACTTAAAAGTATCTTCGTTATGGCTTCATCAATTTCTTTTTTGTCATGCAAGCCTTGTTGAGCCGCATAATCTCCGTAAACTCTTTGACGCATTGCCGCTAAAGAAGATTGAGGGTCGTAAGGAGAACCCCAGCATATATTAAATATCATATCAAAATTTCCAGCTTTCATATTGTCTCTATACGATTGCTCCTCCTCTCCCGTTATATTTACTTGAATTCCTATTTTAGCATATTCAGCTTGCAAATATTCGGATATAGTTTTTTCTGTTACGCTGTCGCTATTATATAAAAGCCTTAAATTTAATTTTTCTCTATTTTTCTCTCTTATGCCATCGCTTCCAATAATCCATCCCGCTTCATCCAATAATTCTTTTGCCTTATCCATATTATATTCGTAAGGAGTCAAATTAATATTGCAGTAAGGAATAGTCTTTGAAAATAGAGTATCGGCTGGAGGTTCTAATCCATAAAATATTCCGTCAGATATAGCTTTTCTATCCGTAGCATGCTGCAAAGCTATTCGCACTTTACTATCGGAAAGTATATTATGCGTAGTATTTAAGACTATTTGCCTTGTAGAAGTAGGTTCGGATAAAGAAGACACAAATTTATCACTTCCCTTATACTTATTAATAGCATCCGAGTCAAGCATATTTTTTCCAAATATTAAATCTATCTCGCCTTTTTCTAAAGCTAATAATCTCGTTTGATTGTCGGGAATAACTTTTACCATTATATTTTTTATTTTAGGAGCTTCTCCCCAATAATTCGTATTGGCTTCAAAAATAGCATATTTATCGGTTTCAAATTCTTTTAATACATACGGTCCAGTTCCTATAAATTCGTTAACTCCGTTTTTGGTAGAACCGTTTTTCATAGCTTTAGGAGATATCATAGCGAATGGACGCGTCACTCCAAGTTCTGTTAGCATAGGATAATATGGAGAAGTTAAAGTAATTCTAAAAGTGTAATCGTCTATAGCTTCCACTTTATCAAGAATATGCATCATTTCAAGCCAAGTATGCCTATCTTTATTTTCGAGTATGGCGTCAAAATTGGCTTTTATGGCGTTAGCGTCACAAATCTCTCCGTCCGAAAAATATACTCCTTTTCTTATATTGAAAGTGTAAACCTTACCGCCGTCCGTTATTTCCCAGCTTTCCGCAAGGCATGGTTCGTAACCGTTTTTTCCTATATTAACCAAAGTCTCGTAAAGCATCTCTTGAGCATACATTTCGCCTGCGTATAAATGAGGGTTTAAATCTCTTATATCTCTATAATTTACGAATATAAGCTCTTCGTTCTTTGCTCTCCTTTCATTAGAAGATGATTTGCTTTCAGAAGAACATCCTATTAAACTTATGCACCATATAACAAATATGGAATTAAAAATCGTTTTAAAAATTGTATTATTCATTTTAGAATAATCTCCTTTACTTTTAGTATATTTTGAAATATTGTTAGAATATTATAACATATATAAAATATTTGTCAATAGTTTTTATAGCGTTTTGAGGTTGAAAATTTTTCGTATTGCCTACAATTTTTATATCTCGTTTATTTCTAATTTTTTGAACGGCGCTAAAACCTAAATCTGCTCTTTCTATTCGTTCGCTTAAAAGTAAAACATATTCGTCAAAACTTTCGATATATTCGTTTATATTTTTAAAATCTATATCCTACATTTTATATATTTTATTTAAGTTTTCTATATCTTTATGTGGAACAGGCAAAGATTGAAAATCTTTATTTATCTTGAATACTTTTATAGAATTTATAGTTTTAAATTGCAATTCTCAATGTCATTTTTATCAAAAAACAGCCTCCTCCATTAGCAACAACTCAAAAATAAAAATAAATTATTAAATCTCTTTGACAAATAAAATTATTTTGTTATAATTTATTTTCTAATTAATAAAAGTAGTTGGAGTTTTATAAAATATGATTAAAAGATACACAAGAAAAGAAATGGGCGAACTTTGGAGTTTGCAAAACGAATTTCAAACGATGCTCGATGTGGAAATAGCGGCTTGCGAGGCGATGGCTGAATTGGGAGAAATTCCAAAAGAGGATTTGAAAAATATAAAAGAAAAATCTTCGTTTACCGTTGAAAGAATTGCCGAAATTGAAAAAGAAACGAACCATGATATAATCGCTTTCGTTACGGCGGTTCAGGAAAATGTCGGAGAAGGCGGACAGTTTATACATAAAGGGCTTACTTCAAGCGATGTGAAGGATACTGCGCTTGCGATAATGATGAAAAAATCTGCGGAAATAATATTAAATGATTTGAAAAAACTTTCGGAGATTTTATTAAAAAGAGCGAAAGAACATAAATATACTTTATGTATTGGAAGAACTCATGGAATTCATGCCGAGCCTATGACTCTGGGACTCAAATTTATTTTATGGCTTGATGAAAATGAAAGAAACATTAAAAGAATAGAGCGAGCGAAAGAAATCGTATCGGTTGGAAAATTGTCGGGAGCGGTTGGAACTTACAGCAATATCAATCCGAAAATAGAGGAGTTGGTTTGCAAAAAATTAGGACTAAAAGCGGATAAAATTTCTACTCAAATAATTCAAAGAGACAGACATGCTGAATATTTGACAAGTTTATCAATAGTTGCAAGTTCTTTGGAAAAATTTGCAACGGAAATTAGAAATTTGCAGAGAACGGATTTAAGAGAAGTAGAAGAATATTTTAGCGAAAAACAAAAAGGTTCTTCTGCAATGCCTCATAAAAGAAACCCGATTACCTGCGAGAGAATTTCTGGCTTGGCGCGAATCGTTCGGGCAAACGCTCTTGCTTCTTTGGAAAATATCACTCTTTGGCATGAAAGAGATATAAGTCATTCTTCGGTTGAAAGAGTAATTCTTCCAGATTCTACTATTATAGTAGATTATTGTTTAAATAAATTTATGGATATAGTCGACAAACTTTTAATTTATCCTCAAAACATGAAAAATAATTTAGAGAAAACGGGCGGATTAATTTTTAGTCAGAGAATTTTAATTAGTCTCGTTAATAAAGGAATTTCAAGAAACGACGCGTATTTATGGGTTCAAAGAAACGCGATGAAACGATGGCTTAATAACGAAGATTTTAAAGAGAATATTCATAAAGACGAAGATATAAAAAAATATTTGTCGGATAAAGAAATTGACGATTGTTTTGATTATAAATATTATTTAAGAAATATCGATTTGATAATGAAAAGATTTGATATTTAAAAAACAACGGACGAAGTCTTAACCTCGCCCGTGCTTGAATGCGTGAATTAGAATTATTATTATATTCTTTTATTTCCAATTTACATTCCACTATGGTTAGATTTATTATGTCTGTCGTATCTCCAGCAAAACCTCCGCCTGAAGCATTTACATTCCACTATGGTTAGATTTATTATTCAAAACGGCGATATAAAACTTATTATGACAGAAGAATTTACATTCCACTATGGTTAGATTTATTATTCCTGCAGTTCTCATTCTCTCATATTGAACATCAAGATTTACATTCCACTATGGTTAGATTAATTATTTTCAAGCGAGCAACTAGCTCAAGGAATGTGGGAGAATTTACATTCCACTAGGGTTAGATTAATTATAGCTTTTTGACTTATACAAGCAAGACATTTTCCGCAATTTACATTCCACTATGGTTAGATTAATTATTAATTGACATGAATCGTTATCTGGTATGCAGTTAATATTTACATTCCACTATGGTTAGATTAATTATTCGAAGTCGGATTTTCGAGAAAATCCCATAGAGTCCCATTTACATTCCACTATGGTTAGATTAATTATATAATTTTTCCCCTTTTAAAAAGTTTAATCAAATACATTTACATTCCACTATGGTTAGATTAATTATGTCCGTAGACAGGTTGTAGACTGATATGATTTAATTCATTTACATTCCACTATGGTTAGATTAATTATTTCGCTCATAAAAGTAATATGCCAAGTCGCGTTAATATTTACATTCCACTATGGTTAGATTAATTATCGTTTTCAAGTCTTCGCATGAATTATGCTTTGTATGGATTTACGTTCCACTATGGTTAGATTAATTATGAGTGACCCAGATTATAATGTGGGTATAGATTATCAATTTACATTCCACTATGGTTAGATTAATTATCATTAAGCGGTTTTGTATCGTCTTCGGCAATTTATGATTTACATTCCACTATGGTTAGATTAATTATAATTTTATCAATGTTTTTGATTTCCATGAATTGACCATTTACATTCCACTATGGTTAGATTAATTATTAGTGGTAAGCACGCTGGTGTGGGTGGCTTACGAGCATTTACATTCCACTATGGTTAGATTAATTATCAGCAGTAACAAGAGCAATGCAAGATTACCAAGCAAAATTTACATTCCACTATGGTTAGATTAATTATTGCCACAATTTCAAATTGGAGTTTAAAGATATTATCATTTACATTCCACTATGGTTAGATTAATTATGTAAATATCACTCGATACATTATACTGAATATGGCAATTTACATTCCACTATGGTTAGATTAATTATATTCGGCTTAAACGGACGCTTGCCGTTATTCCCCTGATTTACATTCCACTATGGTTAGATTAATTATTCTGATATAATTTCCTTTTCTGCATTCAAGCCCGAATTTACAGTCCACTATGGTTAGATTAATTATGCATTGAGAAAATGGGTTTTAAATGACTTGTGGATTATTTACATTCCACTATGGTTAGATTAATTATGAAGAAACGCGTTGATGATTATGCTCATGTCGAATAATTTACATTCCACTATGGTTAGATTAATTATTATCAAATCCTGTTAATATTAATTCTCCTGTTCAGGATTTACATTCCACTATGGTTAGATTAATTATTAATATTAATATAAACAAAAAATAGGAGATACAAAAATTTACATTCCACTATGGTTAGATTAATTATTTTAAAGCTGTTCAAACGATTATTGAAAAAGCCAAGCATTTACATTCCACTATGGTTAGATTAATTATTTTTACTCGGCGGACAGCTTTTCGGCTTATATAAGCATTTACATTCCACTATGGTTAGATTAATTATAAATAAGAGACAAGTTTCCTCTCGTGTCGATTTTTGGATTTACATTCCACTATGGTTAGATTAATTATTTAAATGATTTATCTGTTCGTTATCTATAAAAATCGATTTACATTCCACTATGGTTAGATTAATTATATTATTAACATAATTTTTGACGGCGATGACTTGACTTATTTACATTCCACTATGGTTAGATTAATTATCTCATTTGATTTTCAATCTATTGGTATTTTGGAAAAATTTACATTCCACTATGGTTAGATTTATTATACTGGTCGGACAGAGTGCCTCCTCTCTATCCCGCTAATTTACATTCCACTATGGTTAGATTTATTATAGTAAATTGCTCTCTAATTCAAATTATAGACTGAATATTTA
>NZ_JBNMIZ010000002.1:0-44607 GCF_050873525.1 Brachyspira sp.
ATTTATATATGCTATTATTCAAAAACTAAAATTTACAGGATTTAATTTTAATGAATATTTTAAAAGGTTTTATAGTCGGAGCGTCCATGCTTGTCCCTGGTTTCAGTGGCGGAACTATGGTAATGATACTTGGAATATACGATAAATTAATCACGGCTTTGAGCGGTATTTTAAGTTTTTCAAAAAATGAGAATTATTTTATTAAAAACAAATCGAATTTTTTAATTATAATTTTATTTTCCATAGGTGCTCTATTAGGAATGATTATAGTTGCAAAACCTTTATCCGTATTGATAGAAAAATTTTTTACCGTATCCTGTTTCTTTTTTATGGGAGCGGCTTTAGGCGGATTCAATACGGTTTATAATAAAACCAAACGATATAAATTTAATTTCATGAGCGTGATATATATAATATTGGGAGCTTCTTTGGTATATTTAATATCTATGATACCTGAAGGTTTTTTTGGCGATTCGGAAAATAACAGGAGCAAAAGTTTTACTTATTTTATACTCGCGTTGGCGGGATTCATTTCGGCAATAGCTTTGATTCTTCCCGGAATAAGCGTTTCGTATATGTTTTTATTATTGGGAATTTATCAGGAAACTATAAATGCCGTTCAGAGTTTTTATATTCCTTATCTTATTCCTCTATTTTTCGGTTTAATTTTAGGAATAATTTTAACGACAAAAATATTGGAATATTGGATAGAACATTATGTTAAATCTTCTTATTTGATTATATCGGGATTCGTTTTGGGTTCTATCATGCAAGTTTTTCCCGGTTTGCCAAAAAGTGCAGTTGAATGGATATTATGCCCGCTGCTTTTTGTGTCGGCTTATTTATTGATAAGATTATTGCAGAGATTCGACCACGATATTATAAATAAAAAATAGATTATATTTTTCTTATTTTTAATTCAAAATAAATTTTTTAATATTTATTATTATCCAAAAAATCGGAAATTTCGTTTGATAAATTTTCCATAAATAATATTCTTTTATTTACGGTATTTACGAAATAATTATAAAATACGACTGAAGGAATTGCGATTATAAGCCCAGCGGCAGTTGTAAGCAAAGCGTTTGCTATTCCCGAAGCCAGAGCCATCGGGCGTCCGCTTCCAACTGTTGAAATAACGGCAAACGACTGTATCATTCCGAGTATTGTTCCGAGCAAACCGAGTAGTGGAGCGACAGTCGATATTGTGGAAAGCGCCGCAATAAATCTTTCCAATTTTGGAAGTTCTTTATTTGCCTGACTTTGCATTAATTCTTTCGATATTTTTGTATTTTTTAATCCCGCCGTTATGATATTCGATAAAGGAGATTTACTCGTTTCGCATAAAGCTATCGCCGCTTTTATTTCGTTATCTTTTATTAAAGAAATAATTTTTTGAGATAAAGATTCGTCCGAAGATTTAATTTTTGTGAAATAAATAAATCTATCGACTATTATCGTTAATGCCATTACGGAAGAAATTAAAAGTCCTACCCAGCATAAAGTCATTGCAGCGTTGATTAAAGTGTCAGCGTTAAAAATACCGTTCATTGATAAAATACTCCGAATTATTTAATTTGATTATTTTAATTTAATTAGAGTAAAAAATCAACGATTATATTTTTATTTTATTAATATTTTAAACTATTGACAAAAATGTTATTTAATTGTATATTATACGAATATTTTATAAAAAAAAAGTTATCAAAGGAGATATAAAATGATTGTTAAACCTCAAATATCTAATAATGTGTGCAGGACTTCTCACCCGTTGGGTTGCAAAAAAGAAGTCGAAAACCAAATTAATTATGTGAAGTCCAAATCTAAAGTTAACGCAAATATAAAAAACGCGTTGATACTCGGAGCTTCTGGCGGATACGGACTTGCAAGCAGAATAGTTTTAGCTTACGGTTTGAATGCCAATACTATGGGCGTTTCATTTGAAAGAGCGGCAAGCGAAGAAAAAACGGCTACACCGGGCTGGTATAATAATAACGCTTTCAGCGAATTTGCCAAACGAGACGGACTAAAAGAAAAAACTATTGTTGGAGACGCTTTTTTAGAATCTTCAAAAGAAAATATAATAAAAGAGGCTAAAGAATTTTTCGGCGGAAAGATTGACATTCTCATTTATAGTTTGGCTACGGGAATAAGAAAGGACGAAAAAGAAAATATAACTTATCGTTCCACTTTAAAACCTGTAGGACAAAAGTATAAAGGTATCGGAGTCGATTTCATGAAAGAAGAGCTTATAAATGTGGAAATAGACCCCGCTACAGAAGAGGATATAAAAGCGACAGTAAAAGTTATGGGCGGAGACGACTGGAGATTATGGATTGAAGATTTGATTAAAGCCGATATGTTATCCGAAAACGCTTTGACTATCGCTTATTCTTATATAGGTCCAGAAATAACTAAAGCGATATACAGAGACGGAACGATTGGAAAAGCTAAAGACGATTTGGAAAATACCGCTTTGGAATTGGATAAAATGATGCAGGAAAAACTTAAAGGACATGCTTATGTTAGCGTGGCAAAAGCCGTTGTTACGAGAGCGTCCGCCGTTATTCCCGCTATGCCTTTATATATAAGCATTCTATTCAAAATAATGAAAGATAAAGGAATTCATGAAGGCTGCATAGAACAAATGTATAGACAATTTAATGAAAAATTATTCTCTGGCAAGGGCGCTATATTAGACGAAAAACATAGATTGCGACTTGACGACTGGGAATTAAGAGACGATGTTCAAAAAGAAGTTTTGGAATCTTGGAATAAAGTAAAAGATAACGAATCTTTGAAAGCGAACGCCGACTTGAATCAGTTTAGAGACGAATATTTGCATTTGCATGGTTTCGGTTTTAACGACATTAATTACGATGCCGATGTTCAAATATAATTTAAATTAAATTGAGATTAAATAAAATAAATTCTCTACATTAAAAAAATTAGAAAAATAAAATTTATCCGAAGTATTGCTTAAATTTTTTAAACAATATTTCGGTTTTTTTATTATCTTATATATAGATTATGTTTAAATAAATAGAGAACATTGTCGATAATATATATAAGTTAACAAAATACTACAAATTTTTTATGTTGACTTAATTATGTATATATTTTAATTAAGAGGCAATTTTCAATGTCAGTGAAACAGATTTCGGACCAAGAAATACTATCTATGTATTTGAACTATGAGAGAGTGGAGAAAGGTTTATCTTTAAATACTCTCGAATCTTATGGCAGAGATTTAGCGATATTTCTCGATTTTTTAAACAGAAACAAAAAGACAATATTAAGAGCGGCAAGAAGCGATATTGAAAGATTTTTAGACGAGAGAAAAGAACAAGGCTCGAAGGCAAGAACGGTCGCAAGAAACAAAGTGAGCGTGGTTAATCTTTATAAATTTCTTTTGATGGAAAATTATATTTCAAAGAATCCAACGGACAATTTGGAGGTAATAAGATTAAAAAGATATTTGCCAGAATCTCTAACGACAAACGAAGTGGATGATTTGCTTTCCGTTCATAACGAAAAAACGGATAAAGGTTTGAGAGATAAGGCGATTTTTGAGCTTATGTATTCTTCGGGTTTGCGAGTAACCGAACTCTGTTCTTTGAAAATCGAAGACATATCTTTTGAAGGAAAATATTTAAGAATATTTGGAAAAGGCAAGAGAGAAAGAATAGTTCCGATTAACGAAAGCGCTTTGGATATATTAAGAAGATATATACATACGAGCCGAGTAATTATGGTTAAAGGCAAAAATACGAGAGAGTTATTTTTGAATTTCAGAGGCGATAAAATTTCAAGAGTCGGAATTTGGAAAATAGTAAAAGAAACTATGAGAAAAAGCGGAATTGAAAAGAATGTTCATCCTCATACTTTAAGACATAGTTTTGCGACTCATTTGATACAGCATGGAGCGGATTTAAGGTCGGTTCAGAGAATGTTGGGGCATTCGGATATAACGACAACGGAAATATATACTCATGTGGACTCTTCTCATTTAGAAAAGCAGATTGACAAGCATCCGAAACATCCAAAACATACGAGGAAAAATATATGAAAAAAATAATAAACTATTAAAAGGAATAATTTATAAAAAATGAAAAATAGTATAATTGCCACAATCTTATTATTATTAATAACGGTTTCCGTAATATTGCTTACTTTCGGAATAGGCGAGCGAATAGCCATAATAAACAATAGCGAATCTCATTATGAATTAAGCGAAGATAATCAATTTCGCAGAATCGATATGTATAATCTAGATTCTCTTTCTTTATCCACTACAAAACCTATATACGATTACGATTTGGCGGTAGATTTGGGAGATTTTTATTTTAAAGACGCTATAATGGTCGACAGCGATATAGAACTTTTGAATCAGGAATTATTATTAAGCGCGGACGAATTAAACGGAAATATGCCAAATCCTAATATATTGCCCGCTTTGGTATTTTCGGCAAATAGTTCGGACGCTAAAGCGGATAAATTAAGCGAAGCGATTGATACGGCTATAAAAAATACAAGAAGAAGAGAAGCCCCAAGAGTCGCAATAGATTTGTCTAAAATATCCGTTTTCAGATACGAACCCGTAATAATAAACGCGTCCATATACACTACGGATACGGTAAAAAATATAAGCATTTATGTGAGATATAAATCGGATAAACTCGTTAGAAAAAACGGAGACGATAGATATTCCATAAATGTATTTAAAATTGAAAATTCGCAATATAAAGGAACTTATTTGCATCCTTTCGGTGGAACTTTAGGAGAATATCAAGCGGTAGTTTTAGTTCAAACCGAAAAAGGAATATATGGATACACGAAAGATTTTACCGTAAAGGGAAGACAATCTCCTCCAGCTAAAGAAACTAAAAAAATTGCCACTTTGGAATATGCGATAGATTTAACGACAAAAAAAGTGCCGAGCGTTGAAACGGGCGAACTTACCGATTATGACGCGATATACGATTGGATAAGATATATGAAATGCGATATATTTTGGGCTATCGGCGGACAGACGACTGGATGGACGGGCGGAATAACTTCGGACGAACCTTGGGCTAAAGCGATGATTAGAAATATTGAAAATTTAGCGGCGAGTAAGAAAAAAGGAAATGTCGAACTTGGCGCTTATGTTATGAGTTATTTTGCGGCTGGCGGCGGAGCGAGAAAAGGCGGTTATGATGTTTCAATAGGTTATAATTCGGAAACTAAAAGTTTGGTTGAAAGCAGACATATTTCTTTAGCGGACCCAAAAAGAGTGCGAGATATAATAGATATCTTAAAAAGATACGATTCTAATCCAAATATTTCTTATGTGGGACTTGACTTTATAAGAACGGGCGAAGTTGACGGATACGAAATGGTTGACGAAATGGTTGAGCTTACGGGAGTTTATGTTCCAGCAAATTGGCAAACTATGAGCAAACAGGCGAGGATGAAATGGCTTGCTGTTAATAGAGGAAAAAAAGAAATTGGAATGAAATGGAGATGGTTTAGAGCGCATAAAGAATCTTTGATAATAAAACAAGTGAAAGAATCTGGAATAAAGAAAAAATTATGGGCTTTTACTTTAGGCTGGAATCAAGGACAGGAACATGGACAGGACCCTTATATGTTCTTTGACGCGGGAATCGACTACGATGCGGTAATGATATACGAAGCGAATAGAGCGCAGCATGTAGGAATGCTTGCAAGCTGGCCCAGATATTTATCGGGAGAATATAACACTTTAGTCGGCAATATGATTGATAATAGACTTCAAGACGGAAGTTTGCGTCCAGAATTGGAATACATGAAAAGAGTTTACGAATCGGAAGCTAAATTCAATAGAAGCAGTAGAATAAGAGGAGTATTTTTCCATGATATTTCAAGAATGTTATGGTCGAGATTCAGAGGAGCGGGAAATAGCATAAGAGAGTGGGCAAATATAAACGCTTCGATAGTTTCGAGAATAGAAGAAAAATATTCGGAAAATCCTTTTAATGTGACAGTTAAACTTGACGAAAGAAATCGAACGGGAGTTTTGACTATAGTTAATAGAACTTCAAAAAGACAGAATAATGTTTCGATAAAAACCGATTTGGCTCAAGCATTATCGGCAATCGCTCTCGACTCGCAAACTGTAAATATAGAAGCGGGCGGAACTGCGGAAATAGGTTTCAAATACGCTTACGGCGGAAGCAGATATTCTTCTTTAATGTCTTTCAGAGTGGCGTCCGAATCGGGAGAAGAAAATGTCGCGGCGGTTTATACTTTACTTCATACTTTGATTCCAAAACCAGAACCCGCGAAAGAAGAAAACGCTATTATTGCTAAAGGCGAAGAAGCTAAAAGCAATAATAATACAAAAGACGAAACTAAAGATAATTAATTTACCATAGACTAAATTTAAAGGGGGATTGATTTTTGCAATTCCCTTTTTTATTTTTATATAAATTATTTTAATTTTTAATTGATAATTATTTTTTATGGAAAAAGATTTTAATAATTTTAATATATCAATCGCTCTCTATCGCCCCGAAATACCAGCAAATACGGGAAATATCGGAAGGCTATGCGTTGGACTTGGAATAACTTTGCATATAGTTTCAAAACCTTCGTTTATTTTAAGTTCAAAAGAAATAATGCGTGCGGGACTCGATTATTGGGAAAATTTAAGTCTTATAAAGCATGAAAACGAAAATACTTTTTTGGAATATTCTAAAGAAAATAATTTGATAATAGTTCCCGTTTCAAAATTTGGAAAAATAAGATTTGATAAATTTAATTATTCAAATAACGATATATTTCTTTTCGGCAGAGAGAGTTCGGGCTTGCGGGAATCTTTATGGGAAAACGATTTTGAAAATTCGATTTATCTTCCGATGACGGATAAAGTTCGTTCGATTAATCTTTCAAATACAGTAGCGATTGTATCTTACGAGGCTTTGAGACAAATTGCGCTTTTATAATTTTTTGTAATTTTAATTTATAATTTAATAAAATAGAAATCATACTTTTCCCAAATAATCTCCAAAATTTCCCAAAATTTCCTAAATTCTATTAATTTTTCATATCAATTAATTAAATTTTGTAAAAAATCATTTACTTTCAATTAAAAATATTTTTTAAATCTAAAAAATTGTAGTATTTGTATTATTTTAATTATTACTTTTTCTAAATTAAGTAAAAATTAACAAATTTTAGTGTAAAATATATTGACAATTAATTTAAAATCCGATATAATATAAATATAATTAATTAAACATTGAAAGGAGGATTTGCTATGACAAATCGAATAAAAAAATTATTTTTCGTGTTTACGGCTACAACCGTAATGAGCTTAAGCGCGATGGCTGGAGTGATTATACAGCCGTCAGGTTTGCCTAAAGCGGCGCAGGATTTTATTAAAAAGTCTTTTCCGAATGAAACTATAATTTACGCGGAACAAAACAGAAACGACTTTGAAGCGGCTTTGGAAAGCGGAGTTAAGATTGAGTTCTTTATAAACGGAGAGTGGAGAGAAATAAAATCTCCTTATAAACCTTTGTCTCAAACTTTATTGCCTAATGCCGTTTTAAACGCTCTTAAACAAAGATATCCGCAAGCGAGCATATTGAAAATTCAAAAACAATATAATAGCTATGAAGTAAGTTTGGATAATAGAAGAGAAGTATATATATCCAATAGCGGCGAGTTTTTGGGAGAGAAATTAGATTAATTTCTTATTAAGGAGGTAAAGGGGGGTAAATGTTTTATTCCCCTTTTTTTTATATTAAAATTAAATTAAATTAATAAATTAAAATATAAAAAAATTGGAGTTGCAGAATGAGAAATTTTATAGAATTGATAGTAAAAAAGCCCGTTGGGGTTTGCATGGGAATGGTTGCCGTAATTATTTTGGGAGCGATAAGTTTAACGAGATTGCCCGTTGACTTTTTGCCAGATATTGAACGTCCGAATATATCTGTTAAAACGAGTTATAATAATGCGGGTCCTGAAGAAGTGGAAAAATCTGTTACAAGATTGGTTGAAAATGCGGTTTCGAGCGTAAATAATATAAAAACTATAACATCTTCCTCAAAAGAAGGAGAATCAAGCGTCAAGATAGAGTTTAACTGGGGAAGCGATTTGACGAGCGCGACTGCAGATATAAGAGAGGCAATAGACAGAATAAGAAAAAATTTGCCAGACGATGCGGGCAGTCCTACAGTTTATAAATATTCTACGGACGATATTCCCGTTATGGAAATTTCTTTTTACGGAACTGAAAATTTATCCGCTCTTTATAATTTGGTTGATAATAATGTAGTAAATAAAATCGAACAAGTAGGAGGAGTAGCATCCGCCGATATTAAAGGAGGAATCAAATCTCAAATAAAAGTCGATGTGGATATGAACAGACTTCAGGCTTACGGACTCGATATTAATACGATTGTGTCCACATTGGGAGAAGAAAATCAGAATTTAGCTGGAGGACAAACTTACGAAGGAGTTTATAAATATACTTTAAGAACTACGGGAGAGTTTAAAACTATTGACGATATAGGAACTGTAGTAGTCGATTTGAAAGAAAATAATACTCCGATAAAATTAAGAGATTTGGCATATATTTACGAAGGTTATGACGAAAATATGGACATAATCAAAGTAAACGGAACGCCTGCAGTTTCAATTTCGGTAAATAAAGAATCGGGAGCGAATATGGTTGCCGTTTCAAAAGCGGTTAAAAAACAGCTTGAAAGACTCAATTTGCCCGAAGGTATTAATTATGAAATTCTTTTCAATAACGCCGATACGGTTAATAAATCGATTGGCGGAGTTTTGGATACGGCTTGGCAGGGCGGACTTTTCGCGATTATAATTCTTATGATTTATTTATGGAATGTTAGAACCGTTTCAATAATAGCGATTTCTATTCCTATGTCAATAATAATCACTTTTACGATTATGTATTTTATGGGAGTAACATTAAATATAATTTCTTTGGCGGGACTCGTTTTGGGAATAGGAATGATGGTTGATAATTCGATAGTCGTTTTGGAAAATATATTTTTCTACAGAAACCACGGCTATGGAAAATATTCTTCGGCAATAGAAGGAACTTATACCGTATCTCTTGCAATTTTAGCGTCAACTTTAACTACAATCGCAGTATTTTTGCCTTTTCTATTTGTTCAAGGACAGACGGGACAAACTTTTAGAGATTTATGCATTACGGTAACGGTTTCAATGCTTGCTTCTTTGGCAGTCGCTTTGACTATAGTTCCGATGCTTGGAGCGAGATTAATAACTGGAAAAAAATCAAAACATTTATTTAAATATGAAGAGTTTTTTAATAAACATTTTCATTCAAAAGTTAATTTAGTTTATAATAAAATATTGACTTATTCGGTTAATCATAAAAATAGAGTTTTGATTCCAGCTATAATCGCGGTTTTTGCCGTTATAATAATAGGATTAATGTTTATAGGTAAAGAAGGTTTTCCAAAAGCGGACGAAGGACAATTTAGAGCGAGTATTAATATGCCTGTAGGAACAAGAAAAGAACAGACTCAAACATTTGTTGAAAGAATGGGAAAAGATATAGAAGAAGTTATAGGCGAAGATTTAAGCAGAATACAAACGAGAGTTAGATACGGTTCTTCGGCAAATAAAGGCGAGGTTAGAGTCAAATTAATAGATAAATCGGAAGGCAGAAAATCGTCAACTTCAAAATATATGAGCGCGGTTAGAAAAAAATTATCCGTTTATCCCGCGAAAATTAATTTGAAATTGATAAATTCTACAAAAATTATGGGAAATTCATCTTCGGACGGAATAGATATTGATGTTGTCGGAGAAGATTTGGAGCGAGGAATAGATTTGGCGGAAAAAATAATAGTCGCTTTGGAAGATGTGGAAGGACTTAAAGATGTTCGTTTAAGAAGAGACGATTCAAATCCAGAGCTTAATATATTGATAAATAGAGATTTAGCCTCAAAAATGGGATTAAAAATAAAAACTATAGCAAGCTCGATTAAAACGGGATTCGGAGGAACTACGGCTACAAGAATGACTCCAGACGGTTCGGTTCATACGGATTTGGATGTTCAAGTTCAATTAAATCAAAGAGACAGAGTGAATATAGACGATATTAAAAGAATGCTTATTCCTACTTCTCATGGAATGGTTCCAGTTTCTTCAATAGCGGATATAAAAAAGAGTTTAGGACCAAATGCAATAGACAGAAAAGATAACAAAAGAGTAGTTACGATAACGGCGGCGGGAGAGGGAAGACCTATGGATAGAATAATGGCTGATGTTCAATATGCGGTAAATTCAAAAGTATTTATTCCTTCAGGCTTCAATGTAGTTTATTCAGGCGATTACGAAGATATGAAAGACGCTTACTCTCAGCTTTTGCAGGCTATAATTTTGGCTTTGGTTTTGGTTTACGCGGTTATGGCGACTCAATTTGAATCCTACATTGCGCCATTCGTTATAGCTTTGGCGATTCCGTTCGGATTTGCAGGTTCTATTTTACTATTATTAATTATGGGACAAAATTTAAGCGTTTATAGCGGAATTGGAATAATAGTTTTAATCGGAGTTGTAGTAAATAACGGAATAGTTTTAATTGATTATATGAATCAATTAATGCAGGAAAAAAAGATTAACGGAGATAAAGCGGCGCTTATTGCGGGACCAAGAAGATTGCGCCCAGTTTTAATGACTTCGCTTACTACAATATTGGGACTTCTTCCTATGGCTTTGGCGAGCGGAGAAGGAAACGAAATGTATAAACCTTTATCTGTAGCTTTACTCGGCGGACTTGCAGTTTCAACGATGTTTACTTTGGTAATAGTTCCTACCGTTTATGCGGCTATAAGAAATAGAGTTCCTCTTAAAGATTATAAAGCAAAAGATAGAGATAGCGTAGAAACTATTGGAAATATCGGAGACGCTTTGGAAGATATTGGAGAATAAGAAATTATCATAGTTTTTTATATTTATAATGAAACTTTTTTTAAAGTTATTCGTCTAATATATGAAACAAATAAAAAAATTATATTGATATTTTTAATTTGAAAGTTTATAATCTTTCTTTATTGATATTGATAAAAATATTAAATAAAAATTGTAAACTATTCTTAAACGAGGAGTTTATTGTGAAATTTATTATATTTTTGTTTCTAATTTTGAATATGGTTTTATATTCTCAAGATATGCAAGAAAATATAACCGAAACTAATCAAACTATGGAAACTACGGAAAATACAAATAATATTAAAGTTCGTCTCAATTTGGAAGACGCTTTAAAAATAGCTTCCGATAACGATAAAACTTTGAAGCAGGCTGAATACGATGTAAAAATCGCTCAAGCTCAAAAGGACGGTTCTTTTTCCGATTTGTTTTTGCCTTCTCTTACGGTTAGCGGAAGTCTCAATTTGGGCGAAACGGATTCTTGGAGCGACAATAGAAATTTGACTTTGACAAACTGGGGCGACACTTTAAGCGCAAGCGCGACATTGTCAAAAACGCTTTTCACGGGATTTAGAAATTGGAATACGGATAAAGCGAACGAAGTAAATTTGAAAATGAAGAGAGACGCATATTACGATAGCATAAAAGATGTCGATTTGAATACAAAACTTGCATTTTATAATACTTTTATTGCGCAGGAAAATTACAGAGTTTATTTGCAGTCTCAATTAAATTATAGCAATAGAATGAATTATAATTATATTCAATATAGAAATGGGCAGGTTTCAGAATATGAATATTTGAATTCGAGAGTTCAATACGAAAATACAAAACCTCAAGTTATAACTTTAAGCAATCAATATCAAAGTTTGAAATTGACTTTTATCAGACAAATCGGACTTACGAATATTGCGGACGAAGTTGAACTTGTAGGAAATATTTTGGATGCGACGAATATAACAGTTCCCGATATGGCTTATGAAGATTTGCTTACTATTATAATGAATAATAATATCGAATTAATCAATATGGAAAATAATTTGCAAATGCTCGAATATAATAAAAAAGTGGCAAAAAGTTATTTGTGGCCCACTCTAACGGGAAGCGCGTCAGTCGGAGTAAGCACGGCGGATAAATTGAGAAATAATAGAGAAAAAAACGGACAGTTTAACTGGGGAGTCGGTTTTACTTTAAGTTATAATTTGGATTCTCTTCTTCCTTTTTCTTCTACGGCAAAATCGGCGGAACAGATAGATTTGAGTATAAAACAAATGGAAGTAAATTATAGTCAGTTGAGAGACACAATAGAAGTTAGCAGTAGAGATTTAATATCCACCGCTCGCTCGCAGGCTTCAAATTTGGAATCGCAGGCAGAAAACGCAAGAACGGCAGCTTATGCTTTACAGATGGCGGAAAGACAGTATAGAGGCGGAAGTATTTCAATGCTCGAAGTTAATGACGCGGAAATAAATTATTTGAACGCGCAGCTTTCGTATTTGCAGGCTATTTACGAATATTTATCAAGTTCCCTTCAAGTTCTTAAACTTTTGGGAATTTAGATTTGAATATATTTAAAATTTTTAGGAGATTAAAGATTATGAATTTAAAGAATAAAAATAAAATCGGTTTTACTTTTCTAATTTTATTAATATTGTCAATATTAATAATATCATGCAATAAGCAGGAAAATTTGCAAAGAAAAGAAACTCCAATAAGCGTCTTGGTTGCAGCTCCGATAAAACAAAATTTAAACGAATATTTGGATTTGTCTGCGGAAATTAAAGCGATTAAAGAGGTTGAAATATCTTCCGATGTTCCGGGAAAAATAGCGAATATCCTTAAATATGAAGGAAGTTTTGTCAGAAAGGGAGAAACTATAGCCTTAATAGACAGATTCGTTATAGGCGCAAACTACTCTTACGCTCCAGCAAGAACTCCGATAGCGGGATATGTTACCACTACTTATATGGCTGTAGGCGCATCGATTGCCGCTTCCACTCCAATAGCAAATGTGGCGGATATTAGTCAATTAGAAGTTGAAATACAAGTTCCAGAAAGGTCTATCACGGGAGTCGAGTTAGGGCAGGCGGTATTTATAAGAGTTCCATCATCTCCAAATAAAGAAATCGAGGCAAAAATAACGAAGAGAGATTATGCCGTTAATCCTTCCACAAGAACTTTAATGGTTAAGGCTTTGATAGACAATAAAGACAGACTGCTTTTGCCCGGCATGTTTTCGGATGTTTCGATATTGTTAAATTCTGCGGATAATGTTTTCGTTATACCAAATAGTTCCGTATTTAGCGATGATTTGGGAAAAAATTATATATTTGTAGTAAAAGAAGACAGCGCAGTTCCAAGAGACGGAAATATTAGCGAAAATACAGATTCGCAATATAGAGCTTATACGAGAGAGGTAAATATATTATTCACTTCAAAAGATAAAGTCGCTTTAAGCAGCGGACTCGAAGAGGGAGAAGAAGTCGTTATGTTCGGAAGAGAATTTTTGAAAGACGGTTCTTTGATTAATAGAATAGAAAACGACCCGACTATTTTGGAATATATAACTCCTTCTTATGTCGGCGAAACGAATACTAATAATATCATTACAAATAATAATATTACAATTTTAAATAATACTACAAATGCAAATAATACAAATGCCAGAATAAATAGCGGAACGGTAAGGCGAACGAATTCAAGCCCAGCAACTCAAAGCCGAACGAATATTATTCAAACTCCGCTTATTCAAAATACGAATAATAATTTAACTACAAATGCGGTTAATAATTCTAATGAGACAAGGATTGAAAGAACGGAAGAAACGAATAATATAAATACGAATAACGCTAATAATGAAAGTAATGATAATGAAGTTTATTCAGTAGGCGGTTAATAACTTTAAGAGAATTGACAGGAGAAATAATCAATGAGAAGTTTTATAGAATTAGTAGTAAAAAAACCAGTCGCCGTTTGTATGGGAATATTAGCCGTTGTCATTTTGGGAGCGGTTAGTTTATTGAGACTGCCCGTTGACTTTTTGCCCGATATGGACCTTCCTTATATAAGCGTGCGAACCACTTACGATAACGCTGGTCCCGAAGAAGTTGAAAAATCGGTAACAAGATTAATAGAAAGCGCAGTTTCTGGAATAAATAATGTCAAAACTATTACATCTTCTTCACAAGAGGAAAGGTCGACCGTTTTTATAGAATTTAACTGGGGAAGCGATTTGGCGAGCGCGACTGCAGATATAAGAGAAGCCATCGACAGAATAAGAAGTTCTTTGCCCGATGATGCGGAAAGTCCCGCGGTTTATAAATTTTCAACCGACAGTATTCCCGTTATGGCTATAGACTTTTACGGAACTGATAATTTATCGGCATTATACGATTTGGTAGATAATCAAATATTAAATAGAATAAAGCAAGTCGGCGGAGTCGCAATGGCTGAAATTTGGGGAGGACTTAAAACTCAAATAAAAGTCGATGTCGATATGAATAGACTTCAGGCTTACGGACTCGATATTAATACTATTGTCTCCACATTAGCGCGTGAAAATCAAAATTTGGCGGGAGGACAAACTTACGAAGGAGTTTATAAATATACTTTAAGAACTACGGGAGAGTTTAAAACGGTAAGCGATATAGGAACTGTTGTAGTAGCCTTAAAAGAAAATAATACGCCTATAAGATTAAGAGAGATAGCGAATATTTATGAAGGCTACGATGAAGACATGGATATAATCAAAGTAAACGGAATGCCAGCGGTTGCGGTTTCAATAAGTAAAGAATCGGGAGCTAATACGGTTGGAGTTTCGGACGGCATAAAGAAACAGCTTGCGAATATGAATTTGCCCGAAGGAATAGAATACGAAATTATTTTTAACACGGCGGATACGGTTAATGATTCGATTGCTGGAGTATTGGAAGCCGCTTGGCAGGGAGGACTCTTTGCCATAATAATTCTTATGATTTATTTATGGAAAGTCCGAACGGTATCAATAATTGCGATATCGATTCCTATGTCTATAATTGTAACTTTTACTTTAATGTATTTTATGGATATTACTTTGAATATAGTTTCGCTTTCGGGACTCGTTCTGGGAATAGGAATGATGGTAGATAATTCGATAGTCGTTTTGGAGAATATATTTTTCTACAGAAACAGCGGATACGGAAAATATTCTGCAGCAATAGACGGAACTTATACGGTTGCGCTTGCAATATCGGCGTCAACATTAACGACAATTGCCGTTTTCTTGCCTTTCTTATTCGTTGAAGGAATGACGGGACAGATGTTTAGAGATTTATGTATTACCGTTACGGTTTCATTGATAGCTTCTTTGGCGGTCGCTTTGACTATAGTTCCTATGCTTGGCGCAAGACTCATAACGAGCAAGAAATCAAAAAGATTAGCTCCGTTTGAAGATTTTTTCAATAAACATTTTCATTCAAAAGTTAATTTTATTTATGAAAAATTACTTACTTATTCGATTTATCATAAAAATAGAGTTTTGATTCCAGCTATAAGCATAGTATTGGCAATTATTGCGATAGGTTTAATATTTATAGGTAAAGAAGGTTTTCCAGAAGCGGATGAAGGACAATTTAGAGCGAGCGTTAGAATGCCAGTAGGAACGAGAATGGAACAAACGGGTTCTTTTGTGGATAGAATGGAAAACGATATTAAAGAAATAGTCGGAGACGATATGGATAGAATACAAACGAGAGTTCGCTACGGTTCTTCGGCAAATAGAGGGGAGTTAAGAGTTCAGTTAAGAGATAAAGATAAAGGCAGAAAAACTGAAACTGAAGAATATGTCGAACTAGTCCGAAATAGACTTTCGGGTTATCCTGCGCAAATCAATGTCGACACAGTAAGCACGACTATGGGCGGAGGCGGAGGAGATTCAAGCGGTATAGATATTGAAGTAATCGGAGAGGATTTGGATAGAGCGGGAGATTTGGCAAATAATATCATAGAAGCTTTAAGCGATGTTCAAGGTTTAAGGGATGTTCGTTTAAGAAGAGACGATTCTAGTCCAGAGATTAATATATCGATTAATAGAGATTTGGCTTCAAAAATGGGCTTAAATATAAGCACGGTTGCAAACTCAATTAAAACGAGTTTCGGCGGAACTACGGCGACAAGAATGACTCCAGAAGGTTCGGCTAATACGGACATCGATGTTCAAGTTCAATTAAACGAAAGAGACAGAGTAAATATAGACGATGTTAAAAGAATGCTCATTCCGACTTCTGCGGGCATGGTTCCAGTATCTTCAATAGCGAGCATAGAAAAAACTTTCGGACCGAATGTGATAGACAGAAAAGACGACAACAGAATAACTACCATAACGGCTTCGGGATACGGACGCCCTATGAATCAGATTATGGCGGATGTTCAATCGGCTATCAATTCAAAAGTATTCATGCCTTCGGGATTCAGTATAAATTATTCGGGAGATTACGAGGATATGCAAGAGGCTTTCGGACAGCTTTTGCAGGCGGTAATTTTGGCTTTGGTTTTGGTTTACGCGGTTATGGCGACTCAATTTGAATCTTATATTGCGCCTTTCGTTATAGCTTTGGCGATTCCTTTCGGTTTTGCTGGCTCTCTTATTTTGCTTTTTATAGGCGGCGAAACTCTAAGCGTTTATAGCGGAATAGGAATAATAGTTTTAATCGGAGTAGTAGTAAATAACGGAATAGTATTAATCGATTATATGAATCAATTAATGCAGGAGAAAAAAATAAACGGAGACGAATCGGCATTGATTGCGGGACCTAGAAGATTGCGCCCCGTTTTGATGACTTCTTTAACTACGATATTGGGACTTCTTCCTATGGCTTTGAGCAGCGGAAGCGGAAACGAAATGTATCGTCCTTTGGCTTTGGCTTTACTCGGCGGACTTGCGATTTCGACAATGTTTACTTTGGTTATAGTTCCTACGGTTTACGCGGCTATAAGAAATAGAATTCCGCTTAAAGACTATACGGCTAAAGATATTGAAAGTATCGAAACTAACGAAAATATTAATGACGCTTTGGGAACTACGGAAAAATAGCAAAGTGAAAATTATTAATATAAACAAAATAAAAAGAATTATAATTTCCGTTTTTCTAACGATTTTAATATTGTTCGTAAATTCCTGCGACACTTTTGACATGTATATAAGAAAAGGTTTGGACGGAGTAAATCTATACGAACTTACGGTTTATGGCGAGGCTTTGGGACGAGATATAAAAGTTGTAGAGCTTGCTGGTTTCGATGTAAATAATTTTAGAAACGACAGAGTCTCTTATTATATAAGCATGTATCAGGGAAATTGGAAACCTCACATGCAAAGAATAATCGACAGAGCGCAGATTTATTTGCCTTATATAAAAGAAGTTTTTAAAGAAAAAAATGTTCCCGAAGATTTGATATATTTGCCAATAATTGAAAGCAGTTTTAATCCTCAAGCTATATCAAAAGCGGGAGCGGCGGGACTTTGGCAGTTTATGCCTATGACGGGAGCGATATATAATCTTAAAGTCAATTACTGGGCGGACGACAGATTTGACCCCGAACGTTCGACTAAAGCGGCGGCGGAACATTTGATAAGACTAAATAAAAATTTCAAATCTTGGGTTATAGCTTTGGCGGCTTATAACGCTGGAGGCGGAAGAATATCGAGAGCGATAAAAAAAGCTAAAAGCAATATTTTTGAAGATTTGATTAAAGCGGAAGTTTTGCCGAAAGAAACGAGAGAATATATACCAAAATATGTGGCGGCGGTTATAATAGCGAAAAATCCCGAAAGATTCGGATTCAAGATAAATAAACCCAATGTAATTTTTCCTCAAGGAGATTTGGTTTATATTGACGATGCGGCGGATTTATCGATTATTGCCGAAATGATTGAAGTCGATACGGCGGATTTGAAAGCTTTGAATCCTCATTTGGCAAGAAATGTAACTCCTCCTTCGATGATTAGATATCCTTTGAGAATTCCCGAAGGAAAAGAACAAAAATTTTACGATACATTTGGAAAGATTCCCGCGGAAGAAAGAATTACTTTCAGAAAGCATGAAGTAAAAATGAACGAAACTCTTTCGCATTTATCGAGATTTTATAATGTTCCGATGCAGGCTATAGTCGAAATAAATAAATTAAAATCGAAAAATTTAAATATCGGACAGCAGGTAATGATTCCGATTCAGGGACTCGATAACGCGAGACAAGTCGATATGGCGCAGTATGAAGAGGAACGGGAGCGACTGCGAGACGGGAGATTTGTTTATTTTGAATCTTTGCCTCCGCCCGATTACGAATATAAGGATATAATGTATCATATCAGAGAAGGCGACACTCTTTGGATTATAGCGAGAAAATTTAAAATTGACATTTCGGAAATAAAGGCTTGGAATAAATTAAAAAATAATGTTCTTTCTGTTGGAAGCGAAATATTTTTAAGAATTCCCGTGAAACGAGATTGATTTTTAATAATTTAAATACTTGACATTTTTTACTTAATACTCTATAATTTGCTCACTATGATAAAGTTAAATTTTAGTTTCATGAAGCCAAGCCAAGCCAAGCCAAGCCAAGCCAAGCCAAGCCAAGCCAAGCGCTAATTTTATACTTTTTATATTTCCCTGCATTCTTTTCAGGGCGTTTTGCTATTGCATTTTTTCGGAGTTTATAGATGCGGTTTAAGAAAAAATTAGCGATAGTTTTATGCACAACGATTAATCAAATGTTTGCGGTAGGAAATGTTTTGATTGGTTTGAAAAAGCATTTTTCACTTCCCGAAGACGAATACGATATTATTTTATATGTAAACAAAAAGCTGGATAAAAAAGACGAAAATGCAATTAAAAGTATTTATAAAGACGCGATAATAAATATATATAAATCTCCTTTCCCAAAATCGTTTAAAAATACCAACTGCGCTTTGCAATGGAGCATCATGGCTTTTGCAAGATACGAATGTTTTTCTTTAATCGAAAAATACAATAATGTTTTATATTTGGACACGGACATACTAATACAAAAAGACATAATAGATTTATTAAATATCAAAGAAAATATTGGCGTATGTTTTGAAGATGTGAATACTATTAGAGAAAATATTGAAAGTATGGCTCAAAAATTTAACTCTTCAAAATATAATTTGGATAAAAAACTTTTTAATTCGGGCGTATTTATAATTAACGATTCGATAACAAACGGAAACGAGATAAAAGATTGGTGTTATAAAATGTCGGTAAAATGGCTCACGGCAGACCAACCGATTCTCAATTTAGCGGTTCAAGAATTCAATATAAATGTTTACGGTTTTTCTGACGCTTACAATAGATATAAACTTTCAAAAAAAGGATTAAAAGACGCTTGCATAATTCACGCTCTTTGTGGCGTTAAATTTTGGAATACGAACGATAGCGCCGAATGGAATGAAAATAATCAAAAATGGATAGAATTGGGCGGAGCCGTTTATGACCCGAAATATGTTGAAAATAAAATGAAAGAAATAAATAAAATAGCTTGGTGGATACCAAATAAAAAATTAAGAGATATTTATAGAGTTCGTATGGGCGAAAAATACGGCTTCAGATGGGAATTATATTGATTAAATTATAAAAATTTTAATTGCGGGATATTCATGAAAAAGAAAATTGCCTTATTATTATGTTCTACGGGGAACGAAGCATTTGCGGTTGGAAATGTTATTATCGGAGCGAAAAAATATTTGTTTCAGAATTTGAGCGAACAAGATTACGATATAATATTTTTAACCGACAAACTTGAAAGCGAAGACGAAAAAGCTCTTAAAAATATTTTTCCAAGAATAATAATTGAAATATATAAATCGCCTTTTTCAAAAAATATGCTTAATTTGAGAGAATTAAATAATTTTAGCAGTTTTGCTTACGCTCGTTTTGAAGCTTTTAATTTGCTCGAACGATACGAAAAAGTATTTTATGTCGACACGGATATTGTTATACAAAAAGATATTTCTGAAATTATTGATATAAAAACTCCTTTATCGACTTTGTATTTTTCAAATAAAATGCCCGTATCTGGAAATTTTACGAAAGAAAATATAGATTTGGTTAAAGGCTACGATTTAAATAAAGTTTCGATTATAGATGCCGTATTTTTGATTAACGATAAATTAAATAATTATCAAATAATGACAAAATGGTGTTATGAGAAAGCAGAAGAATATAAAACTAACGACCAGTCGATATTAAATTTATTGATACAGGAATTTAATATTGAAACGAACGATTTAACCGAAAGCTACGGCGCTTATCCGACTTCAAATATATCGAAAGACGCTCATATAATTCATGCAATCGGACCCGCAAAATTTTGGAGAGGAACTTACAATAAAGAATGGGAAGAAAATAATAAAATATGGATAGAAGCTGGCGGAAATACGACTTACGAAGAAAACGCCAAAAAGCGAAAGCTAGTCGATAAAATCGTCTGGTTTATTCCAACTTTCAATTTGAGAGACAAAGCGAGAAGATATTTATTAAAGAAAATCGGACTCACGGGGAGATAATATGTTTGAAACTCCGATACTTTTAATAATATTCAAAAGAAAAGACACGGCTCTAAAAGTTTTGGAAATTATAAAACAGATTAAGCCTAAATATTTATATATAGCGGCGGACGGCTGGAGAGACGAAGATGAAAAAATAAAATGTTTAGAAACGAGAGAGGCAATTTTAAAAGCTGTAGATTTTGAATGCAATCTTAAAACATTATTTAGAGATAAAAATTTAGGATGTTGCGATGGACCAGTTAATGCAATAAATTGGTTTTTTGAAAATGTCGAACAGGGAATAATTTTGGAAGACGATTGTTTAGCCGAAATTTCATTTTTTGATTACTGCGAAAAACTTTTAAATTATTATAAAGACAATGAAAGGATAATGCATATTGCAGGCGATTCTCCGCTTAATAGAAAAGTCGGCGATGCGAGTTATTATTTTGCGACAATTCAGCATTGCTGGGGCTGGGCGAGTTGGAGACGAGCTTGGAAATATTACGATTCGACAATGAAAACGATAAGCTTTAAAGATACGAAGAAAACTTTGAAGAAAAGATATAAAGATTTTAATATAAGAGATTATTGGCAGAACTGGTTTTATAGAACGGCGGACATAAACACTTGGGATTATCAATGGACTTACTGCATAATTTCAAAAGACGGAATATGCATAAATCCAAGTTTAAATATGGTTTCAAATATAGGTTTTGGCGCGGATTCCACGCATACTTCAAACCCAGACGATGAAAATGCAAACCGCAAAACTTATCCGATGGATACGGAAAATATTATTCATCCCGCGAAAATCGAATGCGATGCTCAAGCCGATTTTGAAATAGCGATTAAAAGATTCGGTTTGATTCCTTTTTCTTTTACGCGTAATGTAAGCAGGGAGATTAAGAGGATTATTCGCCAGATTAGAAATTTGTTTAAAAATAAAGTTTAATATTTAAAAATTATTCTTATTTGTTTTATTTGCTTTTTCCAATAAATCGGTTTTATTTTCAAATGGCGGTATAGCAAAAGAAAATAATGTTTGTCCGTCTCCGTTTGAAATGGCTAAATCTCCAAATCTTATTATATCCATTCCTATTAATATGTCGGCATCGCCTCCTATTGTGCAAACTGAACCTCTTACTCCTCTTATGGATACGCTATTTGGCAATAATAAATTAAATAATGCGACTTGTATATCTTCAGTTTTACTATTTACTCCGATTATTGTAGTAGTGTCCACAATTATTAATGAAAGTTCTTTTAATACTTTTGAAGTAATTGCCGTATGAGTAGCTCCTGTATCCCATATTGCTTTATATTTCTTTCTTTGATTATTTAAAGGATTGAATATTTCAGCTTCAGATATTAATTCTCTGGCAATTCCTCTATATTTAATACTAAAAGCTAAATGAGGAGATTTTTTATTTGCCATAAACCCTCGACATAAATCTTGGTATTCCTTCCTCATCTGTCGCCGTAACGATTTTTATCATAAATGTTCCCGCTTCCATCGTTTTTATAGATTCTTCAAAAGCGTCCCCATCGTTGTCATATACGCCTTTTAATTCGCTGCCATGTATAACTATATGTTTTCCTAAATATTTTTTTCTATATTCTTCTTTATGTTCGTTATAAAATTTACTTTCTACTTCAAACATATTTTTTGCCTCCATAAATAAAATTATATATTTTTAGTATAATCGTTTTCAATTATTTTTCAATATTATTAAATATTTTCCAATCAAACAGGCGTCATATCAATACCTACATTAAAACTATTCAAATCTACTTTATCGTCTCTATTTAAAATATGCATCAAAGGAACATTTCCAATAAAACTTGCCCAGATTGTGAAAGTGGAAGGCGCTCCTATTATATAATCGCATAAACTCAGCAAATAATGGTCCTCATACCAATCGCATTTTGAAATAATATAATCATGTTTCGGCTTCAAAGTTATATCTTCGTTTGAAAATAAAATAAATAATATCTTTTTGTCTTTAAATAAATTTGAAAACTGCTCTATTTTATCGTTATAAACTTCGTCCTCGTAATAATATTTTCCGTTATTCCAGCCTCGATAATCGCCTCGCCTTATATGAACGCCGACTTTTATATCGTAATTTTTAAATTTCTCATATATATATATATATATATATATGAAGAGTTTTTTAATTTTGGCGTATATTTTTCTTTGAAATAATCTCTATATTTATAAGCAAGCTTGGGAACTCTAAATTCCCAGCCCGATACGAAAATCGTTTTATCTCTATTTTCTAATATTTGTTTATCGTAAAGAGGCATATTATTTCTATCTTCAATATTCATATAATCAAAAATTAGAAAATTTTTTATATTTAATTTGCCAGCTAATTTAGAAATACTTTCAATTATTCCGTAGCGAGTATTTAAATTCGGCAGGAATATTTTAGGAATTTTCTTAAAACTATATTTGTCTTTTATTCCGTAAAAATCTTCCATATCGTAAAATTCAAGATTATGATATTCAATATTATTTTCTTTACAATAAGCCTCGAAATGCATATTTTGAAGAAGTCTATTGCTTTTGTCTCCAAATCTTTTATATAGAAAAACCATTTTAATTTCCTAAAATATTATTTTAAAATTTATTTCAATCTCTCTTCTATCAAACTTTCCAGCCTGCTTAAAATTTTTACTCTTCGCTCCCAAAGATAATCAACCATAGAATCGTTAATTTTTACTTGATTTTGAAAAGCGTCAAATAATTTTTCGTCTCTATTCAATTTTTCAACTTCTTTCAAAAGCTCAGAATTGTCTTCTCCTTTCTTGTAAAATAGCAATGCATTTTTATTGACTAAATCCATTTCAATATTTTCATCTCCCGAATAAATCGGAATGCATCCTGCCCTGAATGAATCGAATAATTTTTCGGTTATATAACCATCACTAATAGTATTTTCGGGGCAAATGTTAAATTTGAAATCTCTCAAATATTCTATTTTATTATTTCCAAAATCGTTTTTCAATGTATCGTCATTATGGAGTAATTTTCCAGCGCATTTTACTTCTCCAATTTCGCTGACTTTATTAAAAATCTCCGTTCTGACTTTCGGAGCATCATGACTTGCAACGAGCGAAGCAAATTTATTCTTTTTAGATTTTGCTCCGTTTATATAATCTATTCTTTCTTTAATTTTATCTTTAGTAAAATTCTCTTCCAATATATCGCCAAAATTATAATTTATCCAAATCGGAAAACGAACATAATTTTTATATTTGTTTTCGTCAAGCCTGTCGAAGCCGAGCGACAAATCGACATCGTTTACGCAGTTATCGGAATATTCTTTCCAAACTTCGTTTATCGCGTATTTTGAAACGCATTCTCCCGTGTAGAAAATTTTAATTTTAGCTTTTGACTTTTCCAAAAAATATCTTTTGCCGTTCGGAGCGAAAAATTCTATATCGGGATTATAACTTATTTCCAAATCGGGTATATAATATTTTTTTATAAAATTATAGAAATAATTATATTTAAATTCTCTTTCGTTTATCGCCCAGTCGTTTCGCACAAAAAATGTTTTCTTGTTCTTCACTTTATCTTTATAATTTGCATAATTGATTCTATAACCCAAATCTTTAAGAAAAATTGAATTAATCCTTATTCTATTTCTTAATTTGTAAAAAGGAATTATCCAAACCAAATATTCAATTAAATTCTTTTTTAGTTCCATTGTTTCAAGCTTTATTTATTTTATTCAAACTTAATCCGCAGTTATTCAAATCGTATTCGAGCATTATTTTAACAAGCTCTTTGAAAGTCGTTTTCGGCTGCCATCCTAATTTTTCTTTTGCCTTTGCGGGATTTCCAAGAAGCAAATCGACTTCGGCGGGTCTGTAATATCTCGGGTCTATTTCCACATACTTTTTCCAGTCGAGTCCCACTAAACCGAAAGCCTCGTCCAAAAATTCTCTAACCGAATGCGTCTCTCCCGTAGCGATAACATAATCTTCCGCTTTTTCCTGCTGAAGCATAAGCCACATTGCCTCGACATAATCTTTAGCGTAGCCCCAGTCTCTTTTTGCGTCCAAATTTCCCAAATATAATTTATCCTGTTCTTTCTTTAATATTCTCGCTATCGCATGAGTAATTTTTTTAGTTACAAAAGTTTCGCCTCTTCTCGGACTTTCATGATTAAATAATATTCCGTTGCAAGCGTAAATATCGTAGCTTTCTCTATAATTTACCGTAATCCAATATGAATATAATTTTGCGCAGGCGTAAGGACTTCTTGGATAGAAAGGAGTTTTTTCCGTTTGCGGAGTTTCTACGACTTTTCCGTATAATTCGCTTGTTGATGCCTGATAGAATCTCGTTTTTATTTTCGTTTCTTTAATTGCGTCAAGTATTCTTATAGTTCCGAGTCCGACTACATCCGCCGTATATTCTGGTATATCGAAACTCACTCTGACATGACTTTGAGCGGCTAAATTATAAATTTCATCGGGCTGAATTTTTTCAAGGAGTCTCGATAATGCCGAACTGTCCGATAAATCTCCGTAATGAAGAAATATTCTCGCGTCGTTTACATGAAAATCCTGATATAAATGTTCTATTCTTCCAGTATTGAAAGACGAACTTCTTCTAATAATTCCATGAACTTCATAGCCTTTTTCAAGCAAAAGCTCCGCCAAATATGAACCGTCCTGTCCCGTTATTCCCGTAATAAGCGCTTTTTTCATTTTATTTAATTCTCCGTTTTTTAATATTTTGTTTTCTTTAATTTTAATTATTTTAAAATTTTAATTATTTTAAATAATTAATCTTTATAATTTTTCAAAAAATCATTATAGGCGATTTTTAATCCTTCTTCAAGTTCCGTTTTATAATGCCATCCCAAATTATTTATTTTGGAAACATCAAGTAATTTTCGCATCGTTCCGTCAGGTTTTGTAGAATCTAAAATTATATTTCCTTCAAAACCGACAACTTTTTTTATCAATTCAGCCAAATCTTTTATCGTTATTTCTTTTCCGCTTCCTATGTTTATAAATTTTCCTATTTCTTTAGCGTCTTTATTTTCCATCAAATATAAACAGGCTTCGGCTAAATCGTCCGAATTCATAAATTCTCTTAAAGGCGTCCCGCTTCCCCAAATAATCGTTTCTTTATCTTTATTTATTTTCGCTTCATGAAATCGTCTAATAAGCATAGGAATCACATGAGCGTTTTCTTTATGATAATTATCGTTAATTCCGTAAAGATTGCATGGCATAACGGCAATATAATTCGTTTTGTATTGTTTATTGTAGGCATCGCATAATTCTATTCCAGATATTTTTGCCAAAGCGTATGGACGATTCGTGCTTTCCAAATATCCTGAAAGTAAATATTCTTCTTTAATTGGCTGCGGACATTCTTTAGGATAAATGCAGCTCGAACCCAAAAACAATAATTTTTCTACGCCGAATTCAAATGACGCTTCTATAATATTATTTTGTATTTGAAGATTATAAAGTAAAAAATCTACTGGATAAGTGTCGTTTGCATAAATTCCGCCGACTTTTGCCGCCGATAAAATTACCCATTCTGGTTTTTCAGTTTGAAAAAATTCAAATACTTTATCTCTTTCTCTCAAATCGAGTTCGCTATGAGTTCTTTTAATAATATTTTTATAGCCATTTTTCGTAAAAACTCTTTCTATCGCGCTTCCAACTAATCCTTTATGTCCCGCTATATATACTTTCTTCAAAATAAACTCCTTTAATATTTATAATATTTTATTTATCTCTTCCCGTAATCGTTTCGGCAATATTTACAAGGTTTGAAATCGACCTGTTGAAATAAACCAAAACATCTCCGTATAAATGAGCGTTGAGCGGAGGAATTAAAGATTTGTCGACATTATCATAATGCCTCTGCCTCGCTTGATAATAAAAATCTTTCACTTGATGATATTTTTCAATCGCTTCTTCGTAGGTTTTTTCTTTATTTATATAATAATATTGTGGAATAAGAGTCGATAAATAATCAATATATTCGACATTATTATTAATCATTTGCAATATATCTCGCTTTTGAATTTCGTTAAATAAAGTTCTCTTCTCGTTTCCTTTGATTATAGCTTTCGCCAAATCCTTTAAATTGTCTCCCAAATTTTCGTAATATGTGCTTATATTTATCAAAGACGCAATATTTAAAGAGTTTAAAGTATTTTTTCCAAGCAGTTTAAGTAAAAAAGTGTGAATTTCGTTATCCGTATTATCCAAAAGTTTTTCGCCGTCTCTAATTTTATTTAATAATCTTTCGCTCGGATTGTCAAATAATTCTCTTATTCTAAAAAGCATTTTCTTTGCAATCTCGCCCATATAAGTTACTTCTTTTCTAACTTCTATTTCCGCAGATACGGGCATATTCAAAAGTTTATCGACAAGCAAATTAACATGTTTTTCATCTTCTTTTTCTTTTATAATGAGGCAAACTATTTTTTCAAGTTTATCGGTTAGAAAATAACAGACTATAACATTCACGATATTAAAAATCGTGTGAGCCGCCGCTATATAAAAAGATATATTGACATAATTATTATTTACGATTTTATCCGCTCCGCCCGAAACTATAAAACCCGCTAAAAAATTAACCAACTTTATATACGGATTGAATAAAAAGAACATATAAACCACGCCGAATATATTAAATAAACTGTGAACCAAAGCCGCTCTTTTCGCGTTTGTCGAAGCGTTTAAAGTAGCCAAAACCGCCGTTATCGTAGTTCCTATATTCTGTCCGAGTATCAAAGCTACGGATGTCGGAAAATCAATCAAACCTACTGTGGCAAGCGAAATCGTCACTCCCAGCGCCGCACTGCTCGATTGTATTATTGCCGTTACTATCATTCCAATCATTACGCATAAGAATCTGCCTTTGAATGTGTCGGCTTTCGCTATCAAAAATACTTTTTCAAATTCTTCCGAACCTCGCACCGATTCAAAAGCGTCTTTCATTAAAATGAGTCCGTAGAATATCATTCCGAATCCCATCAATATTTCGCCGAAGAATTTTAATTTTCTGTTTTCGCCGAAGAATATTACTATTATCGAACCGACTCCCAAACATGGCAAAGCGAGAATATCCAAATTTAAAGAGATTATCCATCCCGTAACGGTTGTTCCGACATTCGCCCCAAGAATTATATTTATCGCTTGAGTGAGGTTGAGTATTCCCGCGTTAACGAAGCTAACAGTCATAACCGTAACCGCGCTACTCGACTGAACCATCGCCGTTATCAGAAAACCTAAAGATATTCCAAGTATTTTATTATTGGTAACTTTGTGCAGAATTTCCTTTAATCTACTTTCGGTGCTTTCCTGCAAACCGTCCGAAAATAGCTTTAGCCCGAACATGAAAAGTCCGAACCCGCCTACTAAATTGAAGGTTAGATTTTGTATCATAAATATCCTAATTTATATAGTTTTTTTAGAATATCATATAATATTAAAAAGTCAATAAAAAAATTGTTAATGATTATCGTATATAGTATTGTATTTTTTATTAATAAACAATCCCGCCGCATAAAACCGCATCGTTATCATAACAAACGCATGATTGTCCTTTTGCCACTATTCCCGTTGGCTCTAAAAATTTAATATTTATTTTATCTTCGTCTATCGGAATTACTCTCGCCATTGCTCCTTTATGGGCGCTTCTCGTTTTTACCAAAGCCTCGAATTCGCAGTCTTTAGGTTCGGCTATCCAATTAATACTATGAATATTTACTTCTCTTACAAAAGTATAATCTTTTCCGCCGACATAAACCGTATTTGTTTCGCTATCCAAACCGACTATAAAAAGCGGTTCTTTATAAGCGATTCCGAGTCCCTTTCTCTGCCCAACCGTGTAATGCCAAATTCCTTTATGATGTCCCAAAACTTCTTTGGTTTCTATATGAATTATTTTTCCGTCCAAATCTTCGTCAAATAATCTATGATATTCTCCGCCAAAAAAATCCTGACTTTCGTTTTTATCGGCTACCGCGAGATTAAATTTTCTTGCCATTTCTCTCGTTTCTTCTTTTGTGTTTTCATACATTGGAAAAATTATTTTGCTTAATTGTTTTTGAGTTAATCTGTATAAAAAATAAGACTGGTCTTTTATCAAATTTTTTCCGCGCAAAAGCGAATATCTTTTTGTATTTTCATCGTATCGAATTCCCGCATAATGTCCCGTAGCGAATTTATCGAATTTCAATCCTATATTTTCTATCGCCTCGAATAAAACTCCAAATTTAATAAGGCTGTTGCACATTATACAAGGATTCGGAGTAAGTCCCATTTTATAAGATTCTATGACATAATCGATAACTTTTTTTTGATATATATCGCTTAAATTAAATGTAAAATATTCTATTCCTATTTGTTTCGCATATTTTTCGCATTCTTCGACTATATTTTTTTGATAAGGTCCGTAGCAGGAATTACTTAAAGGCGCTCTCTCGTCTCCGTTCCAGTGGAGCATTGTCACTCCGAATACATTATTTCCCTGCTCTTTCAAAAGTTTTGCCGTAGTTGTCGAATCGACTCCCGCGCTCATTCCTACCGCTATCGTAGACATAATTTAATTTCCTAATTTTTAATTTTTGAAATAGTATAATATATTATTTAAAGCAAAATTACAATTATTATACTTAATTTATTATATCGAATTGTCCGATTTCTTTTTTCCTATTTGAGCGATTAAATTTTTATTCAATTCTTTTGCGCTGTTATAACCCATTTCTTTTAGACGAAGATTTTTAGCGGCGGTTTCAATTAAAATGCAAATATTTCTTCCCGCTCGAACGGGAATTTTCAAATAAGGAATTTCCGTATCCAAAATATTATAAGTTTTTTCTTCAAGTCCCATTCTGTCGTATTGTTCGTCATCGTTCCAGCTTTCAAGTTCTATAACCAAATCTAGTCTTTTTTTATCTCTAATCGCGCTCATTCCAGAAAGTCTGCTTATGTCGACTACTCCGATTCCTCTTACTTCCATATTATGTTTTATGAATTCGTTTTTTCTGCCGATTATTCTTCCATCGTTTAATTTTTTGAATTCAACCGTATCGTCCGAAATTAATCGATGTCCTTTTGAAATTAATTCCAATGTCGCTTCGCTCTTTCCGACTCCGCTCTTTCCCAAAATCAAAACTCCAACTCCGAAAACTTCTACAAGTCCGCCATGAATTGTAAACGATTCCGTAAATTCTTCTTCCACCAAATTTTCTATATTTCTAACCATATCCGCGGTTTTAAGTTCGCTTATAACGACACAGACATTGCTTTTTTTTGCAATTTCCAAAAACGATTCGGGCGGAATTAAATTATAAGTGAAAATACAAATAGGCATTTTATATTTAAATAATTCTTCAAATATATCGATTTTTTTTTCTTCGGCGAGAGTCATAACATAATTTCCTTCGCCGTTTCCAAAAATTTGTATTCTTTCAAAAGCGAAATCTTTAAAATATTTAAATAAAGCCATTCCTGGTCTATTTACTTCATAGCCGATTATTTCGTTATTTAATCCAATCGAGTCGGTTAAACATTTTATTTTTAAAAAATTATTTCTCTCTTCGTTAAGCTTCAAAAATTTTTCAACGGTTATTTTTGGCATTGAACTCTCATTTCCTCTTTTGCGATTAACGACAATATATCGTCCGATTTTTCCGCGTTAATAAGTTTTTCTATAAAATGATTATTATCTCGAAGAATTGCCGCGATGCTTGTGAGGACTTTCAAATTATCGCTTGCCGAATCTTTTGGAGATAAAAGCATAAATATTACGAAAACTTTTTTATTGTCGGGCGATTTATAATTTATTCCGTTTTTAACCGTGGCAATCGTAAGGACTATGGATTTTACGGCATTTGTTTTTGAATGAGGAATTGCAACTCCGCTTCCGACTCCCGTGCTCATTAATTTTTCCCTCGCCATAATGGAATGTTCCGCTTCTTCTTTATTTAATAGAAGTTTACAGCCGTCAAGTCTTTCCACCATTTTTGAAAGGAGTTTTTCTTTATTCGTCTCTTGAACATCTATCATTATAGATTCTTTATCTATATAGTCTAATAAACTCATTTGTCTTGCCTCCTTTTATTAGGATTAATTAAAAAAATAAAATTAAATATCAAACATTCTTATCAAAACGAAAGAATTATTAGATTCTTTATATAAACCTTCGATTTGTTCCGTTATACTGCTCATATAAACCACAAATTTTTTATCCGCGTTTTCAATCAAATAATTTACCGCTTCGCTTACATTGAATTCTTCTATTTTATATTCGGCGCTTTCGCTTGCATCTATATTATTATCTGGAGTCGCTTTCACTTTGTCGATATTCCAAGAATTATGATTGGCTTCTTCGTTTTCCGTATCGTAGATTTCGTAAACATTATCTTTGCCTTCTCTAAAAAGAAAAGACGGATATTTTCCGATTTTTACATTATATAAATCTTCGTCTCTTTTTATTGGAAAATAAGCCATGAAAGGATTTTTATCGGAATTGAAATGCAAAACGGCGTCCAATTCATCGAGAGGTTTTTCGTATATTCCAACGGTTTTTATCGAATAAGTGTCTTCGTCTTCTTCCGCTTTAATCGTTTTATCGACAACGGCTCTTTGCGATTTGTCAATGATTCTTTCTTTTGCCTTTCTAATTTTTCTTTCTATTTTTTGAAACATCGTGTCTATTGCGACATATAAATCTTTTTCCCGCTCTTCATCATGAAAAACTTTTTTGCCGAATGTTATAGTTCCATGAACGATATATTCTTCATGTATATGTTCGCAGATAATATTAGCGTCTATGATTCTATCCGCCTGTATTTTGATATTTTGCATCTTATTCGCTATATGCTCTCTCACATTTTTTGTAATTCTCACATTCTTTCCTATAATATTTTGATGCATAAAAAATCACTCCTTTATTTTAATTTTCTTTTAATTATTAATATTTATTTAAGTATATTCATACTTTGTCTATATTTTGCAACCGTTCTTCTCGCTATTTCTATTCCTTCGCTTTTCAGTATAAGTCTTATTTTTTCATCGCTCAATTTCGCCGCCGAATTTTCAATTATTCTTTTAATAATTTCTTTTACCGCTCTCGAACCCAAATCTCCGTTTATCTTCTTGGAAAAAAAATATTTTATCGAAAAAGTTCCCCAAACCGTGTTAAGATATTTTCCGTTGGATATTCTGCTAATCGTTGATTCGCTTAACCCGACTTCCAAAGCCAAATCTTTTAATCTTAAAGGTTTCATAAATTCTTTTCCGTTTTCAAAAAAATCAATTTGCAATTTCAATAAACCTTCGCCGACTCTTTTCAAAGTTTTTTTTCTTTCGTTTACGACATTAATCAAATTTTGAGCCTCTTCTTTTTTTTCTTTTAAGTCGTTATTAAAATCGCTTTCCTTTAATAGTTTACTATATTTTTTATTAATTTTCAAGGGCGGGATAAAAGTCTCGTTCGTTTTTACCCGCCATTCGTTATTTTCTTTGAATATAAATAATTCGGGAATAATATATTTTATAACGGTTGTGTCGAATTCTCGGGCGGGATAAGGCTCTAATGTTTGTATCAATTTCAAAGCGTTTAGAATATCTTTTTCCGAAATATTTAATTTTGACGCGATATATTTATAATTTTTTTTAGATAATTCGTTTAGATAATTTTCGACTATATTTATTGCGATATTTTTAAGATTTTCGTCTATATTTTCTTTATATTTTAATTGTGTCGATAAACATTCCGATATATTTTTTGCCGCAACTCCGATTGGTTCTAATGTTTTCAATACTTTGATTATTTCGTCAACTTTTTTTATATTTATATTTAGAATATCCGCTATTTCGCCGTAAGGAGTAATTAAATATCCATCCTGATTTATAAAACTTGAAATTTGTTTGGCAATTTCAATATCGTTTTTATTATTAAAAGTTATTTCTATCTGGCTTTTCAAATGCTCGAATAAACTTTCTTTTGTATTTGTCGCCGTATTTTCGATTATTGAATTTATATCTACGCTTTTATGATTTGATTTTATATCGTATTCTAAAAACGGATTTTCTTCTATGGTTTTTTCAATTTTTTCTTTTAATTCTATTGCTGGAATCGAAATTGTATTTAACCATAATTTTGTCTGACTGTTTAATCTTAATTCGTTTCTTATCGAAATATTAATCGAATTGTTTATGGAATTACGCATATATAAAGTATAGATAATTAATTTATTTTGTCAATGATTAAATTTATTCTTTAAATTTTTTTTAATAAAATAAGGCGTTAATTTTTTAAAATTTATTAAATAATAGCGAATATATCAAAAAATAATGAAAAATCTATAGTAATATATCATAAAATTATTAATTTTTAATTAAAAAATAATTTTTTTTTGATTAATACTTGACAAAAGCTAAAAAATTTATTATAATTATATTATAAAAAAACAAAATGGAGGTATCCAATGAATACTATCATATCAATTACAAATTTTATAACATCGCTTGGTTCAACCGTAATGTTGCCAATAATAATTTTGATATTAGGTTTAATACTTAAAATGAAATTAAGTAAAGCGATAGTTTCGGCATTAACTATAGGCGTTGGTTTTGTAGGGTTAGGATTAATAATAGATTTACTATCAGGTGCATTAGACCCTGTAGCAAAAGCGCTTGTAGAAAGATTTGGTTTAGATTTAACTGCTTTAGATGTAGGTTGGCCCGCAGCTTCGGCAATAGCGTTTGGAACAACCATAGGGGCTTTGATAATACCAATTATATTTTTATTTAATATTATACTTTTATCGTTAAAGCTTACAAAAACATTGGATGTGGATATATGGAATTATTGGCATTTTGCTTTTTCAGGTTCTATAGCATATTTATGGTCTGGAAATAATTTAATAATTGGTATAGTAGTAGCTTTAATTCATTGTTTTATATCATTTAAAATAGCCGATATAACCGCTTCTAAAGTTCAAACATTCTTTAATATTCCGGGAATTTCTATACCACAAGCAGAAGCTACCGCAACAGTTCCTATAGTTTTTATATTAGATAAAATAATGGATAGAATACCCGTTATTAAAGATATAAACATTAATATAGAAAATATACAAAATAAAGTTGGAATTTTAGGGCTTCCATTGGTTATGGGAACAATTATAGGGCTTATTTTAGGTTTGCTTTCCTATGGATTTAAAAAAGAAAGTTTAAATTTAGCAATACAGATGGGAGCTATTATGGTTTTATGCCCAAGAATAATATCTCTATTTATGGAAGGATTTGCTCCAGTATCCGAAGCCGCCAGAGAATTTATGCAAAAAAGGTTTAAGAATCAAGAATTCAATATAGGTTTGGATTCGGCTATTATGATAGGACATCCTACAACCATACTAGTAAGTAGCATCCTTATACCAATAACGCTAATACTTGCATTTATTTTACCGGGCAATAAAGTTTTGCCTTTTGCTGATTTAGCTTCTATAACATTTTCTATAGCATTCGTGACTCCGCTTGTAAAAGGTAATTTTTTTAGAACATTAGTGTATGGTATTGTTATAATGGTTTTACTTTTATATATTTCTACAGGATTTGCTTCTGGTTTGACTGATATTGCTAGAAATATAGGTTATGAATTACCTGAAGATTCCTCTATAATAGCGGTTTTTTCGGAAGGAAACTGGATAGCATATATATTGACTAATATAGCAAGACTTATAACAGGAAATTAATAATGATAAATATATCTCCATCTATAGCTTCTTCTAATTTATTGGATATTAAAAACGAAATAAAAAAAGTGGAAGATTTTAATAGTTATACTTTGCATGTGGATATAGAAGACGGAAATTTTGTTCCAAATATTACTTTTGGAATGAAATTGATAAATATGATTAGAGAGCAGACAAAAATGAATATATCATATCATTTAATGGTGACAAATCCTTTATTTTGGATATACGAACTTCCGTTAAGAGATAACGATATAGTATTTGCCCATGTCGAAAGTTATCAATATCCAAAATATATAGTAAATAGTATAAAAAATAGAGGAGCTAAAGCGGGTATAGTTTTTAATCCAGCTACAAGCATAGAACAATATAAATATTTAGTTTCTGTATGCGAAAATATTATGATTATGACAAGCGAACCCGATAAAGATGGAGAATATTTTATTGAAGATATGAAAGATAAAATATTAATAGCCAAAAAATTGAACTTCAAAAATATATGGGTAGACGGAGGTATAGATAAAAATAAAATAGAAACTTTAAATAAAATTGGAGTATCTAATTTTGTCGTGGGAAGATACTTTTTTAATAACGATTTTAAATAATAATTTTTTAAGGAGAAAAAATAAAATGGATTGGATAAAGAAAATATTTAAAACTAATAAACCTATAATAGCGATGTGCCATTTCCAAGCCATGCCAGGGGACCCGAGATACGATTATAATAAAGGTATGGATTATGTTATAGATTCGGCTTTAAATGATTTGAAAGCTTTACAAGAAGGCGATGTTGATGCCGTAATGTTTTCAAATGAATTTAGTATGCCTTATTTAACTAAAACATATCCTATAACGGCTATAAGCATGGCAAGAATAATAGGCGAATTGAAAAGCGAAATAAAAAAACCGTTTGGAGTTAATGTTTTATGGGACCCTACCGCGTCTATAGATTTGGCTGTGGCTACGGGTGCGAGCTTTGTTAGAGAGATTTTTACAGGCGTATATGCGAGCGATTTCGGTTTATGGAATATGAATATAGGAGAAATATCCCGACATAGAGATTCGTTAAGGGCAAATAATATAAAATTGCTGTTTAATATAGTCCCTGAAGCTGCAAAATATTTAGCCGATAGAGATATTGAAGATATAGCTAAAACGACAGTATTTAATAATTTGCCCGATGCCGTATGCGTTTCTGGAGCTACTGCTGGTATTGAAACAGATAGCTCTATATTAAAAAGAGTGAAAAATAGCATAAAAAATACTCCCGTTTTTGTAAATACGGGCGTTAGACTGGAAAATGTTCAAGAAAAATTAAAAATAGCTGACGGAGCGGTAGTAGGAACAACATTTAAAAAAGATGGAGAATTCTTTAACGGAGTCGATAAAATTAGAGTTAAAGAATTCATGGATAAAGTAAAAAGTATAAGATAGAAAGAGATTTTTATGCATGTAAATAAAGATATTTTAATAAAAAGAGTTTTGGAACTTTCTGATATAATAGGTCCTTCATATAGAGAAGATAGAGTAATAGAATATTTGACGAAAGAATTTAGAAAAATAACTTCAAATGTGGAAGTCGATAATATAGGCAATATCAATGTAATATTTGAATCTAAATCTAATCCAAATAAATTTATTACTCTATTCGCTCATTCCGATGAAATTGGATTTATTATAAAAAAGATAGAAAATAACGGTTTTATAAGAATAGAGAGAATAGGAGGCGTAAATAGAAATATTTTGCATGGAACTACCATACAATTTATAAATGAAAACGGAGATATAGTATTAGGAGTCATTGGAGTTAAAAGCCATCATTTTATGAAGGATTCTGAAAAAGGAATAATCGTTTCTCAAGATGAATTATATGCGGATATAGGAGCTTTTTCAAAAGAAGAAGTTCATAATAAGTATAATTTAAGAGTAGGTTCGATGGCGGTATTTTATTCTAAAGCGAGAGTAAATAATGACCTTATAATAGGCAAAGCTATGGATGATAGGGCAAATTGCGCATTACTGCTTTGTTTAGCCGAAGAAATTAAAGATATGGATATAAATTTTTCCGTATGTATAACTATAAGCGTGCAAGAAGAATTTAATATAAGAGGAATTCTTCCGTCTATAGAAAGGATTAAACCTTATATAGCTATAGGATTGGATATAACTCCGTCATGCGATACTCCAGATTTGTCGGATTTTTCGGATGTTATGATAAATAAAGGAGTTGGAATTACAGCCATGAATTTTCATGGACGCGGAACTTTGGCGGGAATGATACCTGATGAAAAATTATTAAAACATATAACAAATGTAGCGGATGAGAATAAAATACCGTATCAATATGAAGTTTCTTTAGGCGTTTTGACGGAAACCGCTTTTTTAGAATTTTCAGGAAATTACGGAGTGCCATGCGCTTCTCTATCCATCCCTACAAGATATACGCATACTAATATAGAAACTATATCTATAAACGATTTGATAAACGCTAAAAAACTTTTATATTTATTTTTGAAAGATATAAAAAATGATAGTAAATATGGAAAATCTATATAAAATATTTTAAGGAGAAAATTATGCAAAAAATTATAATATCATGCGGTTCGGGAATAGCCACATCGACTATGGCGGCGGTTGCGGTAAAAAGTATATTGGAATCTTTAAATAAAGATATGAATATAATTAAATGCAGCGTTCAAGAAATACAAAGCCATATAGACGGAGCGGTATTGATAGTTTCTACGGCGCAAGTTCCTTTTGAAACGAATGTTCCTGTAGTAAGTGGAGTTCCTTTTTTAACGGGAGTCGGAAAAGATAAAACTATAGAAGAGATAAAAAATATATTACAAAATTTATAGGAATGGTTATGATAAATCCTATAGAATTAGCGCTGTCAAAAAAATTATATAAAGCTAATATTAAATCTCAAAATTGGCAAGATGCTTTAAGAGAAACCGCAAATATTTTAGAAGTTAATAATTTTATAACTAAAGATTATGTGGAAAAAATAATTGAAGATTCTTTTAAGTTAAATTTTTATTATGTAATAGGAGAGAATATTGCCATGCCTCATACATCTCCAGAGTTTGGAGCTATCGAAACTTCTATTGCCATAACGACATCTAAAGACGGAATATATTTTGAAAATCATGAATTTAATCCCGTAAAAGTTATATTTATGATATCGGTATTGAAAACGGACGACCATATTGATTTTATAATGAAAATAGCCGATATATTGCAAGATAGGGAATTTATATATAATTTATCTAATTGTGAAAACGATAACGAACTTAAGAAAATCTTATTAAATCGTATAAGTAATTAATATATTGTATATAGTTTCAACTTTGTAATATTCGGAAAAGTATGAACACGATAGAAAAATATAATAGGCTGGAAGAATTAAAAAAATTAGTTATTAAAAATAAACGATTAATGGTTGAAGATATTGTAGAATATTTTAATGTATCTTATCCAACGGCAAGAAGATATATACAAGAAGCGTTAATAAATAATAAAGACTTAAAAAAAATAAGAAACGGCATAGGGTTAATTACGGATTTTGGAAATACGGAAATATATTTTGAAGAAAAATTAAATATAAAGACAGAAGAAAAAAAAGCGATAGCAAGAAAATGCGCTTCTTTAATATTGGAATGCGAAAGTATTATAATAGATTCTGGAACTACATGCTATTTTTTCGCTCAAGAACTATATCATAAGAATTTAAAAATAGTTTCAACGGATATTAGAATAAGTATGGAACTTACCGATAATAAAGATATATCAGTATATACTATAGGCGGAGAAATTAGAAAAGGCTATTATTCCATAGGCGGTCCTATAGCAAGAGAAAATATTAAAAATTTCAATGTTAATACGGCTATAATGTCCGCCGATTCTATAAGTATTGACAGAGGCATAACGAATACCGATGTGTTTGAAATTCCAGTAAAAAAAGAATTAAGAAAATGTTCCGAAAGGCTTATATTAATATCCGATAGCTCGAAATTTAATAATAATTCTTTCTATCATGTTATGCCGTTATCGTTTATAGATATACTTATTACGGATTCAAATATAGATAAAAATATATATAAACGATTAAAAGAAGAAAAAAATATTGAATTAATAATAGTATAAATTAAAATCAATAATCTTCTTCATCCTCGTTATAATAGTTCCTATATCTAGCTCCTAATTTTATAAGAGCTTCTCTAGTTTCTTCATTTTTAGCATAATATAAAACTCCGTCTCCGTCATCGTCCGTAGAATTTATATCTATTTTCAAATCATTAACCAAATAATCGAAAACTGGAATATTGCCTTGCAAAACCGCCATATGAAGTCCGTTTGCTCCGTAAGAATTTTTCCAATAAACGAAATCGGTATATTTTTGAACGAGCATTTTTATTATATCGACAGTTCCTACCGCACATGCATAAGTGAAAGCGTTCCATTTGTCTTCGTCCGTTTGCAGTAAAACGGATTCGTCATTAATATTATCCAATAAATATTTAACTATTCCAATATCTCTGTAGAATACGGCAAACGATAACAGATTTATCCCGCTTATATTATAACTGTCGTCCGTAAATTTATTATATAATTGTTCTCCGCCTTCAAACTCGGATTCGATTTGCGAATTGTCCTCTTCTACTATTTCTATTACTCTTTGAAGGCTTCCTTCTCTGATAGCTTCAAATATATTATAGTTTTTGTTATATTCTCCTTCTTCTCTTCCACCAAAAGTGAGATAAAAAGAATTATTCGTTCTTTCGACATATTTTCCTTGAATTTTTACGACATTTGTATATTTTTTATGATAAACATTATTCGGGTTGCCTTCAATATAAGTTTCTATATTTTCTTTTTCAATCGTTTCGTTCGTTTCTTTTTGGCAAGAAACAAATAAAATCAAAGTTAAAAATATAAATAAAAATTTTAATAATATTTTTTCCATTATTTCGTCCTATAATTTTTAAATTAAATTTGTTAAAAATTTATTAAATAGAATTTGAATTATTATACAATATTTTTTAATAATTTTGAATTAATAATTATAAGAATTTATTTTATCTTAAAAACATCTAATTTATTTTCAATCTCTTTATAACTGCATTCAATTTTTTCAATATAAATTGAACTGTTTTTTTTAATATTTTCCAAAAAAATTTTATCTTCTATTAATGGCGTATTTATATTTATATTTAATATCGAACCTTTTGAAGCGCCGTAAATTAAAATATAAGCGGAGGCGATGTCGGTTATTACCCCCGAGTTTCCATATTTAAGAATAATATCGAAGAGAGGAATTAATTGATAAGAATATTTTAATATATTGAAAGGAGTTTCTGTAGATTTTATTGCAGCTTTTGAAATTGCTTCTTTTCTAATTAATTTTTCTTCTTCGGAATTTTTCGGTAATTTCATGGCGTCCATAAATATATTGAAAGATTCGGCGTCTTTATCAATGGTTTCGATTAATTTAATTTTTATTTCTTTGATTTTTTCTATCGCGTCATTGAAATTATTTTTTTCTTCTTCGGCTAATTCTTTGAATTTATTTTTATTAATCGTTAAATGTCCAACCATTCCCGCCAATGCGCATGCCAAACTTCCGACAACTCCCATTACGCTTCCGCCTCCTGGAGCTGGAGAAGGAGAGTCGACTTTATTAATATAATCTTCAAGTTTCATATCAATTAATTTTTCCATGATTTTTTCCTTATCTTTGAATTTAGATTTTGAATTAAATTTAAAATTTATTCTATATTGAAATAATATAAATTAAAATAATATAATTTCCAAATGAAAACTAATGATTATGTTAACTTCGGATTGTTTGGCGACTGCCCGCTTTCGCCGAAGGCGGACTTTAGTCAGCGTGCGTGCCTCGCCGAATGCGGACAAAGTCTCGGCAACGGCAATGACGATTGGCGAAAATTTTACTTGACTATTTAAAATAAATTGCTATACTATTAAGTAGAAGATTAAAAATATAATCTAAAAATTTATTAGAAGGAGTGAATTATGATTAAGAATTTCACAAAAAAATTATGGTTATTAGTATTCGTATTAATAGCGACTCTAAGCGTAGCGGGATTTATTTCATGTTCCAGTAAAGGCGTGACCGCTTCTACTGTAGTTATGCCAGATGACGGGAACGGTTTTTTGCCTCCTGGAGTAACGGGACCTTCGGACGGCAACGGCAATGTAATAATTACTAGCGACCTTCCAGGTTTTGAAACAAATAAAGAATGGGCTGATATGGGAACAGATATTCCAGATATACCTAAACCTCCAGTCGAAGATGACGGCAGTTTGTATAAGATATATGTTCCTTTTGCCGGTTATCAAGATGATTCTGTTACGGTTAGCTATAAAGACCAGGAAAAATTGCAGCAGATTTGGAAAGAACAGATAACTCGAAAAGGCTTTAATGACGGAAAAGTTTTCTTTATCAAAAACGGAAAAAATAATAAATCGCAAGATTCTTTCAAAAATGGAAACGATTATTTCTATTTTGATAACAATTTAAATATTTACCATAAAGCTCATCCTAATCAAAGATTGCAAAATTTTGTGGGAGCGGTTATAGTTCAATACGCTTTAGGAAAATATAAGGGAACTTATACTATTGGCGGAATCTATCAAGTAGTGGGACAAAATAATACTCAGCCTTATTTGGACTTGAAAGATTACGGAATAGATATATTTTTGGGAAGAAGATACGCTCCGACTATAGAGGTTATGGTTATTAATACGGGAATTACAAGAAATACCGACAGCCAAAATTATTTAAAAGAAGAATACAGCGTAGACAAATATTTAAGCACGACATCTCAATGGCATGGAGTAGACTATGAATATCTTAAATCTACTACGGTTCAAGATATTATTGATAATTTGAATAGCAAAGTTTCTTTATTAAACAGAACGGACGGAGGCGATTATATTTATAGCTTCGTTGTAGGCGATAAAGAATAAGAGATATAAGAATAAAAATAACTAATAATTTTTCAAATTAAAAGAGGTTGCATTTTTTATGCAGCCTCTTCTTTATTTGTATTGTTCCATTAAAAAGCAGATTGCTTCGCCGAAGGCGGACAGATTTCTCGGCAATGACAAGTTAGAAAGCCTGCAATGACAGATAAAAATTAGTAATTACGAGGCGGTAGCCCGCGACTTGCCAGAGGCACGCAGCATGAAGTCGAACAGTGTCAAGAATCTATTATGTGGATTGCCACGACTTCTAGTGAAGTCTCGCAATGACGAGTAAAAAAATCGTCATTACGAGGCGATAGCCGAAGTAATCTATTATTATTTTAAAACAATATCTTTGGCAAACCATTTTTGAGATATTTCGGCAGATTTTCCATCAGCTTTCATTTCGTCCAATATTCTATCGACTTCATCCAAAAGTTCGACATCCGTTTTTCTAAATCCTATTCCATAAAATTCTTCCGTTAGAGGACTGTTTTCAACCACTACAAAATCCACTTTTTCTTCAGAGATATAATATTGAGCGGCAACTTCGTCAATTATAACTACATCTATTCTTTTAGCTCTCAAATCCAAAAAAGCGTTTACATTGACATCGTATTTTCTAATTTCTTTTGCTTCTTTACTTATGGAGTCCGATTGCAAAGCTTCGTCATTGCTTCCAACTTGAACTCCCAAAACTTTTCCTGCCAAATCTTCTTTTGAATTAATATCGTTTCTGTCTTTAGGTTTCACTATTATTAATCTGTTGTTAAGATAAGGTTTTGAAAAATTAATTTGAGCTTTCCTCGATTCGTTAATCGTAACTCCGTTCCAAAGGACATCAATATCGCCTTTATTCAAACTTAATATTGAACTTGACCAGTCGATAGGCTTAATTTCAAGTTCCACTCCCATACGAGATGCTACTTCTTTTGCCAAATCAATATCGAAACCTATGATTTCGCCCGATTCGTCTCTAAATCCCATTGGAGCGAAAGTATCGTCCAAACCCAAAACGAGTTTTCCAGCGTCTTTGACTTTCTGAAGAGAATTATCTTCCGTTCCAGCAGAATTTTTTCCCGAGCAGCCGAACGACATTAAAATAACTGCCGACATAAAAATAGATAAAATAATTTTGAAAGTTTTTAATATGGATTTCATTCTTTACCATCCTTTTAAAAATTTGATTTAATTACTACATATTGTAATACTATTCGTAAAAATTTCAAGGCTTTTCGTAAAATTCTTTTATCTCCCGAGCAACTTTTTCTATATCTTCGGGTTTTATTCTTTTATGTTCTTCTCTTCTAAACCAAGTTAATTGCCTTTTTGCAAAATTTCGAGTTCGTTTTTTTATAAGTTCTTTAAGTTCCTCAAAACTCATTGAATTATTTACTATATAATCGTAGCATTCTTTATAGCCAATCGCTTACATCGAAGTGTTTTTAATATCGACATTCATGTTTATTAAAAATTTTACTTCTTCGAGCAAACCTTTATCAAACATCGAGTCGACTCTTTTATTTATATTATTATAAATAGCCTCTCTTTCCAAATCCAAAATATAACTTAAATATTCAAAATCTATTATTTTTTTTCTTTCTTTTTTAAGCTCCGAAAATTTTTTTCCCGTATTATAAAAAACCTCCAAAGCTCTAACGACTCGCCTCGCATTATATCTGTCTATATTTTCCGCGGCTTCTTTATCTATTTTTAAAAGCTCAAAATATAAAGAATCGAGTCCTTCGTTTTCTATTTTTTCGTAAAGTTCTTTTCTGATTTTAATTGAATTTTCCTTATTGTAGTTCGTTTCGTCAAATATTCCGTATTTTATAGAATCGATATAAAATCCCGTTCCGCCAACTCCGAAAATAGGCTCTTCTTCTTTACCGATATTTTGAAGGACATTTTTGAATATATCGAGATAATCTTTAATATTAAAATTGAAAGAAGGTTCTACAATATCTATCATTTTATAATTATATTTTTTTATTTCTTCGTGAGACGGTTTTGCCGAACCTATATCCATATATTTATAAACCTGCATAGAATCTATGGATATTATAGTCGCTTTATTAAAATAATTGTCAATTAATTTATGGACGAAATCGCTTTTTCCAGACGCGGTCGCTCCCGAGATAAAAATAATTTTCTTCACTTTATTTTTTTATTTTATAGAATTAATAAAATTTGACAATTATAAATCTTCCGCTTCTTCTTCTTTATTTTCTTCTTTGTTCTTGCTTCTTCTCCTTCTTTTAGGTTTCTCTTCTTCGTCATCGTCTTCATCGTCATTAGAAACTGCGGAGATTTCTTCCAATTCTTCGTCTTCCGTAGGTTCTTCTATCGCGTAAGTTTCGGCATCGTATTCGGTTGCGGAGCTTTTGAAAGGAGCGTCTTCGTCAACGGCTATATTAATATCTTTTTCGTATTCGTATTTGATATTTCCGTCAAGTATATTTTTAATAACCGTTGGTATATATTTTCCGTTTCTGTATTTAGTTTCGTTTCTTAATAAATTTCCGCCCGTTTTCGCAAGTTCAATCATCGCTCTGCTAAGTTCGTAGCGGTTTCCTTTATATTCTATAAGTTTTTTTAATGGTATTATGCTCATTTTTCTCTCCGTAAATTATTAATATTTAAATTAAAATTATAAATTATTTTTTTGAATTAATAGCCTTTTCAAGCTCTTTATAAGCGTTTTCTATTTCCTCGTTTTTAATTATAAAATCGAATCTGTCTTTATATTCCAATTCTCTTTTGGCGTCCCAAATTCTGATTTTTATATCTTCTTCGGATTCCGTTCCTCTGCCCTGAAGTCTATTTTTCAAATCTTCTATTGAAACGGGTTCTATAAAAATATATTTCGCCTTTATTCCGTTTTCTTTAAGAAATAAAGCGCCTTGAATATCCAAATCGAGTATTAAAGTGTCGTTTTTATTTTTAGCTTTTTCAATTTCTTCAATCGAAGTTCCGTAATAATGTTCATGGACATTTGCCCATTCCAAAAATTTTCCTTCGTTTATCATCTCTTCAAATTTTTCTTTATCTATAAAATAATAATCTTTGCCTTCAATCTCTCCGCTTCTTTTATCTCTTGTAGTATGCGAAACGCTAAAAAGAGTTTGCGGATGATTTTCCAAATACTTTTTTATTAAAGTGGTTTTACCCGCCGCAGATGGCGCGGTAATAACGACAATCTTACCCATAAGATACCCAAATACAATAAAGAATTGCAATAATTATACTATAATATAAAAAAAAATCAAGCGTAATTATTTATTTAATTTATTCTAATTTATTTTAATTTATTATAAAAAGCACTTGACAAATATTATTTTTGTTTTAATATAG
>NZ_JBNMIZ010000003.1:0-38771 GCF_050873525.1 Brachyspira sp.
AAATATATCTCCCAATTCCTCTATACGGGTCTATTTCACATACTCTAAAATCAAATAATATCCTCATTAGAAATTTCCTTTAATTATTATTTTATTTTCAGAGATTTATTTTTTAATTTGGAATATATTTTATAAGTCTCCATTTTCACATACATTTTTTCAATGTCTTTAACTTTTAATAATTTAGTCGTTATTCTTATTCCCAATATTGTAGTTATTCTATATATTCCTTTGTGTTCAATATTGAAAATAAATTTCATTAGTTTTTTCATAAATATTTTTCCTCGTTAATTTGAATTTAGGTTAACATAATACACATTATCGGAACATGAATTATTAAATTATGATTAAATTCTACTTAATTTTTTGGAAAACTACTATTTTTTTATATTAATATACATAAAATAATGCAAATAATATTAATAATTTAGATATTGACATTTTATTTTTGTATGTTATAATATGCTTTATTATAGATTAGAGAGGTTGCATATTCCGATAATGTGTAATATGTTAACTAACAAATTTATATTATTTCTATCTTATAATTCATTTTCAAAATTTATAAAAAATATCGTTGATTTTAATTATTTCTATAATATAATAGAACTTAACTTTTTATTTAGGTATTTTTATGAGAGTATTGGTTTACGAGTCGAATTCAAAAATTAAAGATAGCATGATGTCAATATTGATTATGGCGGGTTTTGATGTAGTCGCTTTGAAAGATAAAAATAAAATTTTGAATACGCTTGGAAAACGCCCTTTCAATATAGCGATTATCGATGTTGTAGAAGACGATGAAGAATTAGTAAATATAACTAAATCTATTTGTTCGGATGACAGATATAATACGGTTCATACAATCGTTCATACGGAAGAAGCGAGCAGAGAATTAATAACAAATATGCTCGAAGCTGGAGCAATCGGTTTTTTAATTAAGCCTTTTAACGAGAAAGATTTTTTGGCAAGATTCAATAAAATATTGGAAAAGGCTAAATTGACTCCTAAAAAATTAAAATATATGACTACCGATAATTTTGAGAATTCGGATTTGGTTTTTAGAGACGATAAAAATAATAGAATTCTCCATGCCACAATGACGGAATTGTCGGCGGTTTCGTTAAAATTTATTCCAAACGACAGCGATATAGATTTAAACGGAGTAATAGATAATGCTTCAATATATATCGGTCCATACACTTTAAATTTATCAATCAATATAGCGGGAAAAAACGAAAAAGAATATACGGGAAATTTCAAATATGTTTCTTTATTCGATTTAAAATTAATATGCAAACTCGTTCATGATAAAAATTTAGAAAAACTATAATTCAAAATAAACTCTTGTTTTTTATATTTTTTATTATATTATATAGAGATAAAAATTATATTTATTTATTAGTATTTTTTTAAGAGTTGGAAAAATGAGAAAGTGTGTTTTTATATTTATACTATTTATTTTGCTTATTCTATTTGAAGTAAATTTATTTTCGCAGATAATGACGCCCGAAAGAGTAGTCGGCATGATTTCAAACAGATTTGCGACTATAGATAATTTTTACGCGACTTTTGTAGAAAGAAACGGAAGCAGAATAAATTATGGCGATGTTATTTCAAAGAATCCTAATTTATTTAAATTGGAATATTCCGCGGGAACGAACGGACAGCAAATTTATTGCAACGGCAAAACTCTATGGATAATTATTCCTCAAAGAAAAATAGTAAGCGAACAGACTTTGAGCTACGGTGATGCGGGAGCTATTTATACTAAAGCTGGAATTTCAAGATTGACTTCAAAATACAATTTTAATTTCTATAAAGAAAGAGAACTTAAACCTATAAATAGTTTTGACGGAAAAGAATTGGATATTGCGGGTTATGACAGTTCTTTATATACGGCGGAAGATACGCGACTTGCCTATCACATGCTTCTTACTCCGAAACAGGCGCGAGTCGACAGGACGGGATTTCCTACGATTCATTTATGGGTCGATAGAGACGGAATGATTATAAGAATACTTGGAATATCCGTTGTAAATACTCCAGTAGAATATTTATTTACTTCGATTAAATATAATGTGAAATATGACGAAAAAATTTTTACGCCAGAAATACCCGAAGAGATGCAGGTATTAAAAGACGGTTTAGTTCCGAATAATTAAATATAAATTTGAGTATAATTGGAATTAGAGATTATTAAACGAAAGGATTTTTAATGGAAACTATAGGCGAAATATTAAAAAATGCTCGAGAGAAAAAAGGGATTAAAATAGAAAAACTCGAAGAGACTACTCATATAGTCGCAAGATATATAGAAGCTTTGGAAAATAACGAATTCGATAAATTGCCCGGCGAAATATATGTAAAAGGTTTTATTAAAAATTTAAGCGATAAATTATCTTTGGATTCCAAACTTCTTTTGGAAAGATATAATTTGCAAATAAACGAAAATAAATTTGAACAGGAATTATATAAAGACAGCGATAAAAATATAAAGCCCGTAAAAAGAGAGGCGAGAATAAGAAAAAGAGAAAAAGCGGATAAAGAAAATATTAATAATATAAATAACGAAAAACAAATTTCATCCGCAGAAGAAACCGAAAAAGAAGTCAGAATGCTTGCCATTTCAAGCATCAACGAAGAATTTAATAAAGCGAAACCTAAAATACGAAACAATATCAGCAATCCCGAATCCGATTTATTAACCGCCACAAGAAGAGATTTGGATAGATTAAAAAACAGCAGAAAAAGAATTCCCGCGGTTACGATAATAGTCGTTCTTGCAATATTAGTCGTTATCGCAGCTTTAATCGTTTGGTTTGTAAATAGAAATAATAATAGAATTTCGGGAAGAAACGATAACGAAAGAAACGGAGTTGAAATAGTTCGGAATATAAATAATACAAAATCGACTCAAAATATCAAAGCTGGCGATATTGTAAATTTTAAACCTATGGGAATATCTGCAAATATCGAATTCTATCGCATAGGAAATGTTATAGATTTAAATATTAACGGTCAGGATTTACATCTATCAAAAAGCAGTCCGATAATATTGGATTTGAGCGGAAACGGTATCAGCGATTTTAAGATAAATGTTTTGGAAATTTACGATAATTTGGCAACGGTAGAAATGGAAAGACTTGAAGAAAATCAAATGATAAACGCGGGTTTTGGAAGTAATAATGTCGGAAGCAATATTCAAAATGAAATTCCTTCCAGCGCTAATTTGCAAGTAATTGACGGAGAAACTTATATACTTCAAAATATCGAAAAATCAAATATTAATATAGAAATAACGGCTAAAGGATTGGTTTATTTAAGATATTTTATAGATTCGAGCGCTCCGTCCACCGAAACTTTATCGAGCGGAAGAGCCGTAAATTTGACGGCGGAAGATGTTATAATGCTTACTATAGGAGATGCTGGACAAGTCGCGGTTAGAGTAAGCGGAATAATCGTCCAAGTCGGAGAATCGGGAGAAACCGTAAATAAAACTATAAAATGGGTTAGAAATCTTAACGATTCCACTAAATATAATTTGATTATGTCGGATACGAGATAGAAATTTTATTTATTAATTTAGTTTGTTAATTTAGATTAATTTAGATTGAGGAAAAGCATATTGCATAATATATATTTACAAAATTTGGGATGCGAAAAAAATACGGTTGACGGCGAGCATATTTTATCCATAGTTAAAAATAAAGGGTATAATATTATAGACAATCCCGAAGAAGCGGATATTATAATCATAAACACCTGCGCTTTTATAGAAGATTCCAAAAAAGAGTCGATTGATTCTATATTCGAACATTCGATTTATAAAAAATACGGAAAATGCAAAAGGCTTATAGTTTCTGGATGCATGAGCGAAAGATATAAAGAAAATTTTTTGGAAATGTTTAAAGAAGTTGATTCGGCGATTGGAATTCATAATCTTAATAATATATTGGACGCGATAGAAAAAGACGGTTTTCATGATGCAAATGAAAATATATCTTATAAAGAATATTCGGGCAGAATAAATACGGGAAGTTCGCATAGCGCATATATAAGAATAAGCGATGGCTGTCATGCAAATTGCAGTTTTTGCGCGATACCAAAAATTAGAGGGAAACATAGAAGCCGAAAAATCGAAGATATCGTGAAAGAATTTCAAAATTACGCTCAAAACGGAGTGAAAGAAATTAATTTGATAGCGCAGGAAACCACTTATTACGGATACGATTTATATAATAAACTCGCATTACCCGATTTGCTTGAAAATCTTTCAAAAATAAACGGAATAGAATGGATAAGAGTTTTATATCAAAATCCCGTGATTTTAACCGATAAAATAATAGAATCTTTTTTCAAAATTGATAAAGTTTTGCCTTATTTTGATATTCCTATGCAGCATGTCGATAAAAATATATTGAAAGATATGAATAGGGGAAACAGAGGATATAAATTTTATAGAAATATGATTGATAAAATTCGCGGTTATGACGATAATGCCGTTATACGAAGTTCTTTTATTGTGGGTTTTCCCGGCGAGACGGCTGAAAGTTTTAAGAAGCTTTTGAAATTTATTAAAAACGCTAAAATCGACAGAGTAGGCGTTTTCGCTTATTCGGAAGAGGACGGAACGGACGCTTTACTAATAAATAAAAATAAAATTAATAATAGAAGAAAATTATTATTAAGAGAAAAATTGATGAAAACGGCAATTGAAGTTTCGGAAGAGAGATTATCAAGACTTATAGGAAAAACTATAGATGTTTTGGTTGAAAAAATCGAAGACGATAAAATAATCGGAAGAAGTATTTATGACGCTCCCGAAGTTGACGGTTATGTTGAAGTTTATAAAAATTCTGATAATATGAATAATATTAAAATCGGAGATATTATTAAAGCCGATATAAAACATAATACCGAATATGATTTAATCGGCGATTTGCATTAAATAAATTTAAATAAAATTAAATAAAATAATAAATTATTATATTACGATATTATAAGGAAAATTTAAAAATGAAGAAAAATGAATATTCAAGCAGAGAAGAAGCTTTTAGAGTTTATTTCGATATAGTTACAAAAATAGTCTATACTTTAAATCTTATATCCGACAAAAACGACATGACGAGAAGACTATCAAATAATATTGACAGAACTTTAGGCTATGAAGACGAAATTACTTCAAATAACGAAAAAACTATAAATACGAATAATAACGAAGTAAATATTTTAATAAATTCTTTGAAAAACGATTTGAAGAAAATACATTCTTTTAAGAAATATAATTTTAATATTGAAAGATTTATTGAAGAGCGAGATTTAAATACGGATGAAAAATTTATATTATACTGCCTTATCGTTTATACGATTTATGGCGATTCTATGTCGGCAATTTCCGTTAGAAGAATTTTGGAATTAATTACAGTTGACTCCGACATTTATATAAACAAATATCATTATTTTGAAAACGATGGAAAATTATTATCTTCGGGAATTTTGACTCTGTCGCATGAACCTTATCCGAGTATAGGTTTGCTCGAAGTTACAAATACTTTGGTGACTTTCGTTAATTCTAAAGTAGTTTTTGCGTTTTTGGAAAAAGATAAATACGATATTATATCCGAAATTATCAACGCTGAAAATATAAATAATTCGGTTATTATAGATATTAAAACGGGAGCGCGAAAAAAAGCTTCAAAAGAATTTAATATTCTAACTCCGAAAGAAATAGTAAACGAACTTGATAAAAAAGTTATCGGGCAGGACGAAGCTAAAAAAGCGCTGTCCGTTCATGCATATTTGCATTGTTTGAGAATTAACGGAAATAAAGATATTCCTTTTCGCTCAAATATACTTATGATAGGTCCTACGGGGGTCGGCAAAACTTATTTGGTAAAAACTTTGGCGGAAATATTAGGGCTTCCGTTTTCAAGAGCGGATGTAACGACTCTCACGGAAACGGGATATGTTGGAGACGATGTGGAAGTCGTTCTTTATAATCTATACAGAAAAGCTAACGGAGATTTGGAAAAAGCGCAATACGGAATAGTATTTTTGGACGAAGTTGATAAAATAGCGAAAGCTGAACCTCATCAATCGACAACGGGCAATCCTTCCGATAAAGCCGTTCAAGAAGCTTTGCTTTCTATGATGAACGGAGAAGATATAAGAGTTCCAGAATTTGGAGACAGAAGAATGATGCATTCGAGCGATGGAATAATTATGAATACAAAAAATATATTATTTATATTCGGCGGCGCTTTTGTAGGTTTGGACGATATAATAAAAATGAGATTAAAAGGCGAGAGCGGACTCGGTTTCGGTTCTAACGCCATTTTGAATAAAAATAAACTGCAAAAAGATAAAATATTGAGTCAAGTTGATGTTAAAGATGTTGAAAAATACGGAATGATTCCAGAATTCATAGGAAGAATACCGATAATTGTCACTCTTAACGAACTTACTAAAGAAAATTTGAAAGATATTTTAATGAAGAGTTCCGAGTCGCCGATAAAAAAATATACCGATTTCTTTAAAAGCATAGGAAAAAATTTGATATTAGACGAAGATGCGATAAATTATATAGCCGATAAATCTTTAAGTATGAATATGGGAGCGCGAGCCTTAAAAAGCATAGTGGAAACTGCAATGGTTAATATACTTTTCAATTTGGACGGAATAAAAGGAAATTCGCTCACTCTCACAAGAAGCGATATTGAAGAAGTATTCGATAAAAAAGAAAAAGTAAATTCGGGCAATATATTTGAGAAATCTAATATAAATATTCCAAAAAAAGACGATAAAAATTATATGGCTTGATTTTACTTTATATATATTTTTTTGTTATAATAGTATATAATAAATTAATTAAAAATTAAATAATTGAAAATAAGATATAAAGAATAAAAAAATAAAATTTAAAATTGGAGTTTGCGTAGAATGGAAATAAAAGAAAAAGAATCGTTGGAAGCTCTAAAAGATTACGAGCTTATAGAAAAATATAAGAAAGGCAATAATGAAGCTTTGGATATATTATTAACGAGATATAAAAGTTACATTTTCAATATATCCTACCGTTTCATGCATAATTATGAAGACGCTATGGATTTGACGCAGGATGTTTTGATTCGCGTTTATAGAGCCATCGGAAGATATGAAGAGAGAAACTATTTTAAAGGCTGGCTATACAGAATAATAAGCAATACGGCTATCAATATGTTTTCAAAAGCTTATAGAAGAGAATCTCCTTATCTTGAAAAATTGGAAATGGCTGACGATATCCGATATAATACGGAAAAAGAATATGAAAGAGTATATTTGCAGGAAAAAATATATAGCGCTTCTATGAAATTAAAGGGAAAACAAAGAGATGTGTTTATATTGAGGTATTATGAAAATTACTCATATAAAGAAATCGCCAATATACTTAATATATCATGCGATTCGGCTAAAAGTAATTATTCTTATGCCCTTAAAAAAATGAAATCGTTATTAGAAAAAGAAAGGACTCTTTTATGAAACTACATGAAATTATACGATTTAAAAACAGAATAGAAAAAAGAAAATCTTATTTTGATTTGCCAGATTTGCCTGAAAAAGAATGGAATTATCTTTTGCAAAGAGCAAGAGCGGTAAATATAAGAGATATTGACGAAGATAAAATTTCTAATAAATTATATTCTTTTATGTGTTCCGCTAGGCTTTCTTTCGTTTTATCAATCGCTATAATTATGGTATTAGCATTTTCGTTGTTATTTTCCGTAAATATAAATGAAAATAAAAATACTACCAATAATACGGCTTCGAATAACAGAGTCGATGTTCCCGTAGTTAATGTTTCAAATAACAGTTTTATTTGATTTATATCTTTTTGTAAATAATTTATAGAATATTTTTTTTATTATAGCCGATAATTATAATAAATCTATATTTCATCTTCTTTTTTATTATTTGATTATTGAAAAATAATATATTTGATATATAATAGATTAAAGTTGTAAAATAGGCTAAATTAGGATAGAAATATGTGGCAGTTTCATTTAACCAAAAGAGCTAAAGTAGTTATAGATTTTTACTCTCAAGAAGAAGCGAAAAGACTAAATCATGACCAAGTGACTCCCGAGCATGTTTTGTTAGGATTGCTTCGTGAACCAGAATCTATAGCAATAAAATCTTTAAGAAATTTAAAAGTGGATTTGGATAAATTAAAAGCGGAATTGGAAATTTCGATGGCTAAATCTTCTTCAAATACAAAATTATACGGACAAATTCCATCCTCTCCGAGAGTTCAAAGATTAATCGCTTTTTCGGCGGAAGAGGCAAAGGCTTTCGGACATAATTATATAGGAACGGAACATTTACTTTTGGGAATATTGAGAGAAGAAGACGGAATAGCCTATAATGTTCTTACGAGTCTTGGAATAGAACTTAATCCTTTGAAACAGGAAATAATGAAAATGATTGGAGTAGTCGGAATAGCCACAAATTCCAACAGCCAAACGAATCAGCAGGAAGAAATAGTTAGAAAAGTAAAAACTCCGACTCTCGACCAATTTGCAAGAGATTTGACTAAACTTGCAAGAGAAAAAGCTTTGGATAAAGTTATAGGAAGAGAAAACGAAGTAATGCGCGCCGTTCAAATATTATCGAGAAGAAAGAAAAATAATCCTATACTTCTTGGCGAACCTGGAGTTGGAAAAACCGCGATAGTAGAAGGCTTGGCGGAAAAAATAGTTGCGGGCGATGTTCCAGATATACTACTTAAAAAAAGAGTTCTAACTTTGGAATTATCTTCCGTAGTCGCCGGGACAAAATACAGAGGAGAATTTGAAGAGAGAATAAAAAATATAGTTTTGGAAATAAAAAAATCGGGCAATGTTATAATATTTATAGACGAACTTCATACTTTAATCGGAGCGGGAGGTTCTGAAGGAGCTTTGGATGCGGCAAATATGCTAAAACCCGCGCTTTCAAGAGGCGAGATTCAATGTATCGGAGCTACTACTATTAACGAATATAAAAAATATATAGAAAAAGACGGAGCTTTGGTTAGAAGATTTCAGCCTGTCACTGTGGAAGAACCAAATATTGAAGACGCTATTGAAATATTAAACGGAATAAAATCGCAATACGAAGAACATCATAATGTAAAATATACGAGCGGGGCAATAAACGCGGCGGTAGTTTTAAGCAAAAGATATATAACCGAAAGATATTTACCCGATAAAGCGATTGATTTGATTGACGAAGCGGGTTCGAGAGCGAGATTAATCAATATGACTATGCCAGCGGAATTTAAAGAAATGGAAGAGCGTATAAAAGAATTTGATGCCGAAAAACAAAAATGCGCCGATATGCAGGAATTCGAGGACGCGGAAATTTGGAAAAACAAAAGAGACGATTTGAAAAACGAACTTGCCGAAAAACAGAAAAAATGGCGTGAAGAAAGAGATAAAATTCAAACTTTAATCGAAGAAGACGATATAAGAAATGTAATTTCCGAAATAACCAATATTCCCGTTAAAAGACTTCTTAACGCGGAAAGCAAAAGACTTATTGATATGGAAGAAGAATTGCATAAAAAAGTAGTCGGACAGGAAGAGGCAATTTCTTCAATTTCTAAAGCGATAAGAAGAAGCAGAGCGGGACTTAAAGCCACAAAAAAACCTTTGGGAAGTTTTATATTTTTGGGACCTACGGGAGTCGGAAAAACAGCGCTTGCAAAAGTTTTGGCGGAATTCATGTTTGGAAATAGTGATGCTTTAATAAGAATCGATATGAGCGAATTTATGGAAAAATTTGCGGTTAGCAGATTGATAGGAGCGCCTCCTGGTTATGTAGGTTATGAAGAAGGCGGCGGACTTACCGAAAAAGTGAGAAGAAAACCTTATTCTTTAATATTATTTGACGAAATAGAAAAAGCGCATCCCGATGTTACAAATATACTTTTGCAGGTTTTGGAAGAAGGACAGCTTACCGATAATTTTGGCAGAAAAGTTGATTTTTCAAATACAATAATAATCATAACGAGCAATCTTGGAGCGCGAGATATAGTTAAAGGAAGTTCTTTGGGATTCAATGCAATCGGAGAAGAAAAAGATTCTAACGATATAAAGAATTTTGCTTTGGAAGAATTAAAACAGAATTTTAATCCCGAGTTTTTGAATAGAATAGACGATATTATAGTTTTCCATACTCTTACGAAAGAAGATTTGAAAGAAATCATAGATATAATGCTTAAAGAATTGAATGAATCGATTAAAGACAGAGATATAATAATCAATTTAACGGACGAAGCGAAACTTTATATAATCGACAAAGGCTTTGACAAAAAATACGGAGCGAGAAGTTTGAGAAGGGCGATACAGAAAGAAATTGAAGATTATATAAGCGCGGAAATTTTATTCGGGCATATCGTTGACGGAGATATTATCAATGTCGACAGTCATGGCGGAACTTTAATGTTTTCTTACAGCAAGCCGTTAAAAGTGGAAGATAAAGAATTATCGAAAAGCTGATTATTTAATAAATTAAATTTAAGGAAATAAAAATGAATAAGGATTTATCAACTTGGATGAAATTTTTGACGGCGGATAATTTGGAAGAAATTGAAGATGAATTAATAGCGGAAAATGAAATCATGCGTAAAGCTATAAAGAAGTATAAAGAATTTATAGCCGATGAAAAATTGATGAATGCTTATAAACGTAGAGAGGCTTTTTTAGTCGGGCAGGCGATAATGATGGCGAAAGAGAAAAAATACGATTTTGACGAAGTAAGTATGGCAAAAAGATTAAAAAGTATAAATAATCTGATAAAAGAAAGTAAAAAAGAGGAACAAGAATCAATAATTAAATATTTGAAAAAAGAAAATATAGATATTGAAATAATTAAAGTAATAACTGGCTTTAATACCAAAGAAATTCTAAAACTGCAAACAGATAATGAAAAATTATAATTTTTTAATTTTTTTATCATAACCTATTGACAAAAAATTCAATCAATGTTATAATATTACCATTATGATTAAGATTTACACTGTATTTTTGACGCTTGCCTTGCCTTGCCTTGCGAGTAATTTAAACTTTTTATTCAATTTATCAAAAAATAAATATTATATTAAATCATTTTCTTATGATTTTTTAAGTTTATATTTAATAGTTTCTTCGTTAAATATAAAAATCTTTAGGCAGTTGTTTAAATTTTATAGTTATTTTAATTTAATCATAAATAAAAAATTCTTTACAAAAGGGGATATATAATGGATTCAAAAGTTATAGATAAAATAGTTTGGTGGATACCGTTTAAACAATTAAGAAATAATATTAGAGAATTATTATTAAAATCTACAGAAAAAAACAATTCATTGTTATTAGATTTGCATATAATGTCTAATACTTACGGTTTGGATTTTAAAGGACAATATGGGCAGGATATTATAGCCTACTTATGTTTGAAAAATAAAAAGAACGGTTTTTATATCGATATAGGCGCTTATGACGGAATAAATTTAAGCAATACATATATATTTGAAAAATTAGGATGGAACGGTTTTTGTGTTGAGGCAAGTCCGAAAAATTTTGAAGCGCTTAAGAAAAACAGAAAATGCGATTTGTATAATTGCGCCGTGAGTTCTGAAAATATTGGGAAAGCGAAATTTTTAACTTCCACAGTCGGCGTATTGGATGTGCTGGATACTCATAATACGGCTGGACATAAAGAAAGAATTGAAAAAGAAAGCGATAGCAATATGGAATATATCGAAGTTGACACGATAACATTTGAAGAACTTATGTCTAATTATAAAGATATTAATCATATAGATTTTATGTCTTTGGATATAGAAGGCGGGGAATTGGATGTATTAAAGAGTATAGATTTTAACAAATATTCGTTCGGTTTAATAACCGTAGAATATAACGATAATTATGACGAGATTTTAAAGTTAATGAATTCCAAAGGTTATAAAAAACTTATGGACAATCATTGCGATTTAATTTTTATAAAGAATCATAATATTGATTTATAATTATATAGAATTCAAATTTCTTAAAGCCTATTTTATTAATAAAAATATTTCTATATTTTATAAAACCTATGTTGACAAAATTTACCCTATATGTTAGAATATTCTAACAATAATTTTTAATCAATAAAATCTATACGGAGATTAATTATGAAACATTGGTTTTTTAGACTTATGGAACTTGCGGGAAAATTTAAAATATTACTTTTGCTGTCCTGCTTATTTTCTATAATAAGTTCGATACTCGTTGTATTTCCTTTTATTTTTATTTATATGATTATAAAAGAATTATTATATTCTAATAATTACGGAATTATAACTCATTATGCAACTATAAGTTTAATATTTTCGTTATTGAGTTTGGCGGCATATTTGACTGCTTTATTATTGTCGCATATAAGCGCGTTTTCTACAATACATTCCACGAAATTAAAACTTATGAAACATATAATTTCATTACCTTTGGGTTTTCATATAAAAAATCCGAGCGGTAAAATAAGAAAGCTGGTAGAAGTAAGTTCGGAAGAGATAGAAAATTTTGTCGCCCATAATATTCCCGATATAGCATACGCTTTCGTAAGTCCGATAGCTTTAATAATTTTATTTTTATATTTCGATTATAGAATGGCTATAGCCTGTTTAATTCCTATTATCATAGCCTTCATAATGCAAAGTATTCTTATGGGAAATAAAGGAGCTGGCAAATTTATAGAGATTTATCAAAAATATTTGGGTGAAATGAGTAATATAGCCGTAGAATATGTGAGAGGAATTTCGGTTATAAAAGCGTTCGGGCAAACTACTTTTTCATTTAAAACTTTTTACGATTCCATAATGAATTACGGAGATTACGCTAAAAGATACGCTATGTTTTGGAGAGTTCCAATGTCGTCTTTTATAGCCATAGTAAATTCGTCTTTCTTTTTTCTTATTTTATTCGGATTAATATTTATAACTAAAACCAGCGATTATAAAGCGTTTGTTTTAAGCTTTATATTTTATACGATTGCAAGCGCTTTAGTTTCTCTAACTTTAATGAAACTTATGTATGTCAATTCGCAATCGGTTATGTTAAAAATGGCGGTGGACGATATTTATAAAATATTGGAAGAAAAACCTTTAGAAAATATAACTGAAGAAATTAAAATTGATAATTTCGATATTAGTTTTAAGAATGTAACTTTTCAATACGAGAATACAAATATTCCAGCAATAGAAGATATAAGTTTTAACGCTTTACCAAATACAATAACGGCGCTGGTTGGAGTTTCGGGTTCGGGAAAAAGCACTATAGCGAATTTGATTCCGAGATTTTACGATATAAATAAAGGTTCTATAGAAATAGGCGGAGTCAATATAAAAGATATAAATTATTCTCAATTAATGAAAACGGTTAGTTTCGTTTTTCAAGATTCAAAATTATTAAAAGCTACTTTATTTGAAAATGTTAAATATGGAAATCCAAACGCTTCAAAAGAGGAAGTTATTAAAGCTATGGAATTTGCCCAATGCGAAGATATAATAAATAAATTTCCAGATGGAATAAATACAAAAATAGGAGCTAAAGGAGTTTATTTGTCGGGCGGAGAAGTTCAAAGATTATCAATAGCGAGAGCGATATTGAAAAACGCTCCGATAATAGTTTTTGACGAAGCGACATCTTTTGCCGACCCAGAAAACGAATATCAAATACATTTGGCGCTTAATAAATTAATAAAAAATAAAACCGTAATAATGATAGCTCATAGATTATCGACTATAAAAGACGCCGATTTAATATTGGTTTTGGATAATGGAAAAATAATAGAAAGGGGAAATCATAACGAACTTATAGAATTAAACGGAAAATATAAGAGTATGTATGATAATTATAAAAACGCTTTAAATTGGAGCGTAAAAAAACAATAAAGAATTATTTTCTAAAAAAGGAGAAAATCTTATGCTTAAAAATATGTTTATGTTGTCCGATAACGGAGTAAAAGATATGAGAAAGGCTGTATTTTGGTCTGTAATATACGATATAACTTTAATGGCTTCCATTAGCGTATTGTTCATGGTTTTAAAAATTTTTATAGAACCGATTATAGAATCAAAAGAATATACGAGCGGAAATGTTATAGCGTATATTTTAATAGCGTTATTGATAGCTTTTTGTATATACATCGCTTTTTATATTCAATACAAATATTTATATATTTCGGTATATTCGGAAAGTTCCGCAAAAAGAGTCGGTATGGCTGAAACGATTAGAAAACTGCCTTTATCGTTCTTTCAAAAAAAAGATTTGGTTGAATTTACAAATACATTAATGAAAGATATAACTATAGTCGAACATATAATGTCGCATGCCGTTCCTCAACTTATAGGTTCGGCGATAACCGTAGCGCTAATATCCGTTATGCTTTTAATTTTTGATTTTAAAATGGGATTAAGCGTAGCGATAGTTTTTCCTGTAGCTATATTTATAGTGTTTGCCAGCAGAAGAATAATGGAAAAATATGGAAACAGAGCTTTAGATATTAAAAATCAATCTTCGGATGCGATTCAAGAGGCTTTGGACTGCGTGAAAATAATAAAATCATATAATATAGAAAAAGATTATTTGAAAACTCTTAAAGAAAAATTAAGAAAAGAATTTTACGCTTCCCTTAAAACCGAAGTTGTAACTGGAACTTTTGTAATGTCTGGAAACGCGATATTGAAATTTGGAATATCTTTGACGATATTTGTCGGAGCTTATTTATTTATAAGAAACGAAATAACGATTTATAAATATATAGCTTTTTTATTAATCGCTTCAAGAATATATTCGCCTATAGAAATTATGCTAAACAGAATAGCGGAAATATTTATGCTTAAACTTATATATAAAAGAATGCGAGCGATAGAAAATATAGAAATACAAAATGGAAAAGAGAATATAGAATTAAATAATTTTAATATAGTTTTTAATAATGCAGGTTTTTCTTACAAAGACGACAATAATCAAGTTATAAAAAATGTTTCTTTTGAAGCAAAACAAAACGAAGTGACGGCTATAGTCGGAAAAAGCGGAAGCGGAAAATCGACTTTGGCTAAACTTGCCGCAAGATTTTGGGATTTGCAAGAAGGAAATATAACAATCGGGGGAATCGATATTAAAACCATAGAGCCTGAAGCTTTATTAAAAAATATTTCTATAGTTTTTCAGGATGTAATTTTATTTAACGATACCGTTTATAATAATATAAAAATCGGAAAACGAAATGCAACGAAAGAAGAAATTTATAAAGCTGCAAAATTATCTCAATGCGATAAATTTATAAGCAATTTGAAAGACGATTATGATACGATGCTTGGAGAAAACGGCGAGACTTTATCGGGAGGCGAAAGGCAGAGAATCTCAATAGCGAGAGCTTTACTCAAAGACGCTCCGATAATATTATTGGATGAAATAACTTCTTCTTTGGATAGCGAAAACGAAAGTTTAGTTCAAACGGCGATATCAAATCTTATTAAAAATAAAACCGTTATTGTTATAGCGCATAGATTGAAAACTATAAGAGATGCCGATAAAATAATAGTTTTAGATAATGGAAAAATTTTGGAAGAAGGAAAACATAACGAACTTATGCAAAATAATTCTTTATATTCAAAACTTGTTTCTATGCAGGAAGAGAGTTTAAGTTGGAAAGTTTAATTTAATTAAAGTAAGCATAATTATAAAAAAATCAAATATAAAAAACTAATAAATAAAATTGGAAAATATAATATTTATAATTAATTTTTAATTATATAGAATTCAAATTTCTTAAAGCCTCTCGTATCAAATCTTCGGCGTTCATGTTTTCTTTATTTTCTATAATTGACAAAGATTTAATCGCTTCGGAATTTGAAAAACCTAAAGAAATTAAAGCCTTTATCACATCGCTTTCGTTATCGTTATAAGGTTTTGCCGAAGAAATATTTATGTCGATTTTTTCTATTTTGTCCCGCAGCTCGAATAATAATTTTTCCGCTTTTTTTAGTCCCATTCCCGAAACTTTTTTTAGCATTGAAATATCCTTATTGAATAAAATATGCATTATTTCGTTTATGGAATAAGTCGAAAGAATTTCCATCGCCAATTTTGGTCCCACTCCAGAAGTAGCCATTAAAGTGGAAAATAATTTTTTTTCTTCCCGCGTGGCAAAACCGTAAAGCGTCATAGAATCTTCTTTGTGAATAAGTTGAGTATATAATCTTATATTTTTGTTATTTTCAACTTTTAATTTTTTCGACACATTGATTTCATAACCGACTCCTCCGCATAAAACGGCGATAAGATTTTCCGAAATTATTTGAGCCTTGCCTTCTATAAAAGCGAACATAAATCAAACCGAAGCCTCGTATTCCAATTCTTTAATAGCCTCTATCATTTTATCAGCGTTTATTTTTGATTCGTCAAATTCCACTTCTGCGGATTCTTTTTCCAAACTTACATTAACTTTATTTATTCCGTCAAGTTCGGTTAAACTTTCCGTAACTGCATTGACGCAATTTTGACAGCCCATGCCTTTTATTTTTATAGTTATGTTTTTCATTAAAATTCTCCTTTTCTAATAATTTTAAGTTTTAATTTTCTAACAATTAAATTAATTATATATTATATTTTATAATTAAACAATATGTTGTTATTTTTATTGAAATTATAACGATTATATTTTTATTTTATAAAGTCTTGTAATTTTTATTAATATCGATTATTATTAAGTCCAATTAAGTTAAATAATTTATTAAACGGCAGAAAAATAATGAAAAAAATATTAACCGAAATAAAAGCGAAGAAAATATATTTTTTAATTTCTATACTAATATTTATAGTAGATATAGTTTCAAAATATTTTGTGGAAAAATTTATACAACCGATATACATGAAAAACATTATCGGCAATATTTTAGTTTTCGCATATACGAGAAATTACGGAGTCGCTTTCGGATTTTTGAATAATTTGCCCGAAGCGATTAAAAATATTATGCCTCTGATTTTGAAAATCATTGTGGCAGCCGCTATGATTCTAATAATTTTTATCATGCTTTCTATTAATCCGAAAAAACAAAAATTTTCAATGATTGGTTTTACTATGGTTTTGGGCGGCGCTATCGGTAATTTGGTTGATAGAATTATGCGCGGATATGTTACCGATTTTATAAGCATGGGATTCAACGAAACGATTAGATTTCCGTATCATTATAATATTGCTGACGCTTCAATCACAATAGGAATTGTAGTTATAGCGATTGGAGTATTTTTATTTAAAGAAGATTTTGAAAATAAAATAGAAACCGAAGAAACGATTAAAGAAGACGAAAATCAATCTTTATAATCATATAAGCATGTCAAACAATGAAGAAAGTTTTTTTAAAATAGAAAACGAAAAGGATGCAAATAAAAGACTCGATATTTTTTTAAGCGAAAAACTTAATATAACTCGTTCTCAAATAAAAAATTATTTGGATTTTATATTAGTAAACGGACAGCAAAAAAAATTATCTTATTCTTTAAAATTAAACGATATTATAATCGTAGAAAATGAAAAAAATTTTATTAAAGAAAATTCCTGCGAAGAACCGAAACCCGAAAATATTACGCTAAATATAATATACGAAGATAAATATTTACTCGTGATAAATAAACCAGCGAATATGAGCGTTCATTGTTCGTCTTCCGAAACGAGCGGAACTTTGGTAAACGGTTTGCTTTATCATATAAAAGATTTTGATTTTAAGGGAAGCAAAAAGAGGGCTGGAATAATTCATAGACTCGATAAAGATACTTCGGGAATTATTATAGTAGGCAAAAACGCAAATATAGTTTTGAGTATTCAAGAGCAGTTTAGAAAAAAAACGGTAAAAAAAATATATCATGCAATATTGGTAGGTTTGCTTAAAGAAAATTTTTTGGAAATTAATTTGCCGATTGGACGACATAATTTATACAGAAAAAAAATGACGGTTAGAGAAGACGGAAAAGAATCATTGACATATATTAAAGTTTTAAGGAGATTCAAAAATCATACTTTGGCGGAAATAAATTTAAAAACGGGCAGAACGCATCAAATAAGAGTTCATTGTTCTTATAAAGGTTTTCCAGTCGCTGGCGATAAAATATATTCAAAAAGTTTTTCAAAATATGGCGGTTTAATGCTTATGGCAAAAGAAATAGAATTTATGCATCCGATTACAAAAGAGACAATGAAATTTGAAATAGATTATCCGAATTATTTTAGAGATTTTTTATATTCCGAGAACACATAAAAATAATTAGGTGAGTAAATACCAATGGGCTTATAAAAGGAATTATAAGCCCATCGTAATAGTGTTAGGAGTCTGATAATAATGAATAATTACTATTTTATTTCATCAAGTCTATCATATATTATAACCGAATCAAATGCAAGAGGTAAAATAAAAAAAATAATTTTTTGTTAAAAATTCATATTTACAAAATTATCAAAATAGGTTATCATAATATAGTTTACATAATTCTAATATTATTTAATAAGGTTTTGTATGAATTATCTGATAAGAGAAGCGAATATTGAAGACGCCGAAAATGTCATTGAATATATAAAAATCGTATCCGATGAAACTGACTTTTTAATTTCCGATTCGAGCGAAAGAAATTTTACCGTGAAGAAAGAAAAAGAATTCTTGCAAAATATACAAAATTCGATTCTTGAAAAAATGTTTTTATACGAAATTGAAAATAAAATAGTTGGAATTTGCAGTATCGAAGGAGTAAATAAAATTAGAATAAAACATAGAGTGGATTTGGCAATAACGGTTTTAAAAAATTATTGGGGAAATAAAATCGGAGAAAAATTGATGGATTACGCGATTGGATATTGCAAATCAAATTCTATAAAAAAGATAGAATTAACCGTTAGAATAGATAACGAAAGAGCGCTTAAATTGTATAAAAAATTTGGTTTTGAAATCGAAGGCGAGATAAAAAAATTTTTTTATTTTGGCGGAAATTACTATAATTGTTATTTTATGGGGCTTTTACTGTAATGTAATACAGTAAAATAAGGCTTTTTTAGAATGTTTTTAAAAAAAAAGTTAACATAATACTTGATTTAATTTTAATAATATGTTAACTTTAACTAATAAATATTTAATGAGTTGGAAAAACTAGGATTAAAAAAGTATGAGGAAAATTTTTACGATTATTTTAATATTGGGTTTGTTTCTTTCAAATACGATTTACGCTCAAATGCCTATACCGACTATTGATTTAAATATCGCAGAAGCCCAAACTCCGCAGCAGGTTAGCTTGGGACTTCAAATTTTATTTTTGCTCACAATATTATCTTTATCTCCTTCGATTATAATAATGACAACGAGTTTTATAAGAGTTTCTATAGTTTTGAATTTTGTTCAAAGAGCTTTATCTTTACAGGAAACTCCTCCGAGAGCTTTAATAATGGGACTCTCTTTATTTTTAACATTTTTTATAATGATGCCGACTTTGACTCAAATAAATAGAGACGCGTTGCAGCCTTATTTAAACGGTTCGATTGGAGTAAACGATTTATACGGAAGAGGAATTCAGCCTTTAAGAATGTTTATGTTTAATTCTTTAAGAGGCGAAAACGGAATGAAAAGTCTGGATTTATTTTTAAGCATAAGCGACACAAATATAAGATTGAGAGAAATTCAAACGGTTGAAGATTTAAATAGAATTCCAACGATGGTTGTGATTCCCGCATTTATAATAAACGAACTTACGATTGCTTTTAAAATGGGAATTTATTTATTCATACCGTTTATAGTTATCGATTTGGTTGTCGCTTCGATTTTGATGGCTATGGGTATGATAATGCTTCCGCCGATTATGATATCTCTGCCGCTTAAAATTATTTTATTCGTGGCGGTTGACGGTTGGAAATTATTGATACTTCAGCTGGTGCAAAGTTTTAGATAGTTTTTTATTTTAATGAATTTAATAAAGGGTTAAAAAGAAATTTAGAATTTATATAAAAAAAATTTAATTTGAAAAAAGGATTTGATTATGAGCGATACTTCGATAGTTAATTTGGTTCAAGGGACTTTATGGACATTCATGATGCTTGTTGCCCCGATACTTGGAGTTTCAATATTAGTCGGTTTGATTATATCGATACTTCAGGCTACTACGAGTATTCAGGAACAGACTTTAACATTTGTTCCAAAAATGATTGCGATGCTTACGGTTATATATTTTTTGGCTTCTTGGATGCTCAATTATATAAGCGGATTTACGGTTAGATTGTTTAGTATTTTGCCAACGATAGCGAGATAGATAAGATAAAAAATAAAAAGAATAAATAAAAGCGAGATTAAATATTAGGATTGATAATGGACAACTTTGTTAATTTCTTTCAGATTTACCTGCTCATTATGGTGAGATTTTTAGCTATACTTATGGTAGCTCCGTTATTTTCTTCAAATGTTATTCCTAATACTATTAAAATCGGACTCGCATTTGTGGCAACGGCTGCGATATTTCCTTTGATTGCAGACACTTCGATTCAAGCCGCTTCTACTTTTGTTGGATATTTTTTGACTCTATTAAACGAAGCGCTTATAGGAATATTAATCGGATTTTTAATGTCGATTATATTCGCAGCATATCAGGTTATGGCGAACTTTTTTGAAATTCAAATGGGATTCGGAGTTTCGGAAACCGTTGACCCGATTTCACAAGTAAATGTTCCCGTTTTAGGACAGCTTCAGTCTTTGGTAGTTATATTAATATTTATAGCGATAAACGGACAGAATTGGATTATAAGGACTTTATATTATAGTTTCGAGGCTTTGCCAATTTTAAGCGAGGCTTCAAAATCGGTATTTACTTCTTCTTTTCAAGGAATCATAGACAGAATGATTTATTATATGAGTTCTTTATTTTCAATAGCGCTTTCACTCGCTTTGCCTATAATGTTAACTTTATTTTTACTCTCTATTAGTTTGGGTTTATTAGCGAAAGCCGCTCCTCAAATGAATATATTAATGCTGGGTTTTCCCATGCAAATTGCAGTCGGAGTTGTGGCATATTATATACTTATACCAGCTTTGGTTTCTAATTTCATGAAGATACTTGAAACTACAATATCGGATGTCAATCATATAATAACTTTCTTATCGGGAGGAACTATATGATTAAATTTATTTTAGAAATTTTATTTGAAATATTAATTAAATGTAAGGCTCGACTATACAGAAAATATTTGCATTTAACGGGCAAGGGTTTCGTCTTAACTTTATTTGCATCTCCAGAAGATGAAGGAAGAACTGAATTACCAACCGAAAGAAAAAAGAGAAGAGCGAGAGAGGAAGAGGGTAGAGTAGTAAATTCCGTAGAAATAAATCAAACTTTGGTATTGGCGGTGACTATAGGATTAATATTTATTTTGGCGGGATATTTGACGCATACGGTAGGACAGTTTTTTATGGAAATTATAAATAAAATATCTGATGCCGACAGCACAATAAATTTAAATGCTATGCCAGATATATTTTTGAATATAATATTTTTAGTGGCAAAAACGGCGGGAATAATTTTATTTGCCGCTTTAATAGTCGGAGTCGGAATCAATTTAGCTCAAACGAGATTTTTATTTACCGTAAAAAAATTAAAACCTAATTTTAAAAGAATCGCTCCAACTTGGACGAATTTCAAAGAGAGAGTTTTTGTGTCTCCTCAAAATTTAATGAATCTTGCGAAAATACTTTTTAAAATGATTGTCATAGCAATTCTTACTTTTACCACTATAAACGGAAAACGAAACGAACTCTTTAATATGATTAACATGGAATTGTCACAAGCGATGAATGTATTTTTCTTTATAGTTTTGGAAATGCTTGCAAAAGTCATCGTGTTTTTAATAATAGTTTCCGTATTCGATTATTTCTTTCAAAGAAGACAGCATATAAAAAGTTTGAAAATGACAAAGTATGAAATGAAAGAAGAAGTTAAAGAATTGGAAGGCGACCCTTTGGTAAAAAGTCAGTTGCAGGAAATGGCAAGAAAAATAGTAAACCGAACGATGCTTAAAGCCGTGCCAGAAGCGGATGTTATAATAACGAACCCGACTCACTTTGCCGTAGCTTTGAAATATAATAACGGAGATTATGCGCCTATGGTAACCGCAAAAGGAGCGGATAATATAGCTTTAAGAATAAAAGAAATAGCCAAAGAAAACGAAATTGAAATAGTGGAGAATAAACCTTTGGCTCGAGAATTATTTTATAATGTGGATATAGGAAAATATATTCCCGAAAAACTTTTTCATGTCGTTTCTAAAATACTCGGCGAAGTTTATAGAATACGCGATGAAAAAATGTCGAGAGCGATGTAGGAGATAAAAAATGGCGGAAATGAATATTCCTTTCAAAATACCTAATGCCAATAATTTAGGAAGACATACGGATGTTATGTTTGCCGTAGCGGCGGTTATGGTTATCATGATGTTAATCATACCTTTGCCTACATTTATTTTGGATTTGCTTCTTGTAATAAATATAATAATTTCGCTTTTAATACTTCTTATGGTTTTGAGTATAAAAAGTGCGAGTGATTTTAGCGTATTCCCTTCTGTTCTGCTCGTTATGACGGCGTTCAGACTCGCTTTAAATGTTTCGACTACGAGAGCGATTTTAACTCAAGGAGAAAGTTTTGACGGAAAAGTAATTACCGCTTTTGCCAATTTCGTAGTTTCGGGAAATGTCGTTGTCGGAGTGGTAATATTTATTATTCTTATAATAGTTCAATTTGTAGTTATCACGAGAGGCGCTACGAGAGTTTCGGAAGTTGCCGCAAGATTTGCGCTCGACAGCATGCCTTCAAAAATGATGGCGGTTGAAAGCGAACTTCAAGCGGGAGCAATTACAGATAAAGAGGCAGAAGACAAAAGAAAGAAAATTAGAGGAGAGAGCGATTTTTATGGAACTATGGACGGAGCTTCAAAATTCGTTCAAGGCGATGTAATTGCTGGTTTGATTATTACCGTAATAAATATAGTCGGCGGATTTATAATCGGCGTGACTATGAGAGGCGAGGCTTTTAATCAGGCGATTGACACATATACGCGTTTTACAATCGGAGACGGTTTGGTTAGTCAGATTCCTTCTTTTTTTATGAGTTTTGCTACTGGACTTTTGGTGACAAGAAGCAGCAGCGAAGATAATTTATCGACTCAAATTGCAGTTCAAATATTCGCCAAGCCTAAAAATTTATTCATTGGTTCTGGATTCGCATTCTTTTTAATGATTTTGCCCGGATTCCCAAAACCCGCTTTGCTCGTTATATCTTTAGCTTTATTTTTAGCGGGATATTTAATGAGGAAAGAACAAAAAGAACTTGGAATTAACGAAGACGGAAGTAAAGCGGAAACTCCAGAACAAACTCAGCAGGGACCTTTGGATGTTACGCCTCTGCTAAAAGTTGAAAAAGTGGAACTTTCGGTTGGAACTTCTTTAATTCCTTTGGCTTTGGAATCGGAAGGCGGAGATTTGATAAATAGAATAAGCCGAGTTCGTAGAGAATTGGCTTTAGAAATCGGGTTGGCGGTTCCTCCCGTTCGCATTGTAGACAATCAGGCTATAGAACCAGACGAATATACGATAAGTATCAACGGAGTCGAAATGGCTAAAAATTTTGTTCGTCCTACTATGCTTTTGGCTTTGAATTCGGAGTCTAAAGAAAAACCTACAGAAGAAGCGGAAATGGTAAAAGAGCCAGCATTCGGTTTGCCTGCTTATTGGATTAAAGTAGATGAAAGACATAATGCCGAACAGAAAAAATTTACTTTATTCGAGCCAAGCACCGTTATAGCGACTCATTTTAGTGAAATAATCAAAAGAAACGCGAATCTTATTATCGGCAGAGAAGAAGTTCAAGAAATGCTCGATAGAATCAAAGACGAAAATAAAGAGCTTGTATCCGAAATATTGGCGGCTAAACCTCATAACGAAAGCCCGCGCGGATATATACAAAAAGTTTTGCAGAATCTTTTGCAAGAAGAAGTGCCTATTAAAAATAATGTGGCAATACTCGAAGGAATCGCCGATGCAATTTCGGTTATGGGAAGCGAACAGGCTACCGAACTTGTGAGAAGCAGACTCGCTCCTCAGATATCTCAAATGATTGCGGATGCGGATAAAAATATTAGAGTTATAACATTTAGCCAGCAGTTGCAAAATAATATAGCCCAAAATCTCGTCAATACGGGAAATTTGCAAGGCAGTCAAATGATAGCTATGAGTTTTGAAAGCATGCAGAATTTGATTAAAAATATAAAAGACGCGATAAAATTGGTAAACGAATCTGGAGTAGGGGAAATAGTATTTTTGACTTCGCCTTTAATAAGACGCCCGTTGTATCAGTTTATAGCGAAGAATATTGGAAAATATAAAGTAGTATCAACGGCGGAAATTATGCAAGGTTATAATGTTCAGGGAGTGGCGAGTATTAAATAATAAATTTAAATAATCGATTTTAGAAAATATAAAAATTATTAAATAAAATATAGATAAACGGAGAAAATAAATTATGAAGACTATTAAAATTTTTGGCAAGAACAGGGAGCAGATTGAAAAAATAGCTCGAGATAAATACGGAGAAAGCTATTTTATAATCAGCATTAGAGAATTAAAAAGAAAAACTATTTTCGGCATTATAAAAAAAGAATTTGAAGTTTCTATTGGCGTTTTAGAACAAAATTAATATTGAGGGAGTGAAATCATGGCATTAGTAGATATAAAAGAATTTAGAGCGGAAACTAAAGCGAAAGCGCTTGCACAAGCTACGGTGCAATACGGCAGAAATTTCATGATGTTAAAAGAGTGGCAGGAAAAACCGAAAGGACCTTTGGGATTGTTCAAAAAGCCAGAGTGGGTTATTAGAGTAATGCCAATCGATAGTCCTTATAGAAAAAGCGAAAATAAAAATACCGTTAAAGAATATTCTAATAATGATGCGGTTTCTTCGGATTCTTATGAGGAAAAACTTATAAATGATGAAAAAGAATTGAATAAACATAAATATACTACCGAAACGATAGACGGAAGCGAAATGGGAGAAAAAATAGTGGATATGATTAAGCGCATAAAAGAAGCTCAATATATCAGAAAATCAGAAGCCCAGTCAATAATTCAATCGGATATAAATAATGGCGTTCAAAATAATTTAAATCCGTCTGCAAATATTCAATTAAATAATTCAGCCGAAAAAACTATTAACGAAAGAATTTTGGACGAAAAAAATAATAATAGAATCGAAAATTTTAAAAGTCATAATAATAATTTTAACAATTTTAACGGAAGCGATTTTAATAATTCTAATAATAGAATGAGAAATAATAATTTTAATCCTTTATCTTCTTTCAATAATAATTCTTATAATTCTTCTTTATTCGGAAGTTCGATGTTAAGCGACAGTTATTATAACCACAAAAATTCCATAGACGAAAATGTTAAAAAAATGGTTGAGTCGCAAGTGAAGGATATAGTTAAAGAATATTTTGAAAATAATGTTCCTAATTTTAATAAAAACAAAAATAATAATTCAAGAAATTCTTTTTATAATAATCGCTACGAATCGGAAAGAAATTCTATAAATAAAATTAGAAATAATAGAGAAGATTTTGATTTTGACAGCGATATAGACGACAGAGAAAAAGATTATTACGAAGACGATAGAGATAATTTTGAAAATGTTGACGCGATGGAAGAAAGTTTTAATTATTTAAGAGGCAGAGAATTCCCTGAAGAAGCGCTGCTTAATTTGAGAGAATATTTATTAACTTCGAGCAACGCGAGATTTTTTCAGTCGAACGAAATCATAAAAGAAGAAATAGAAAAATATTTTACAAACAAATTGATATTGTCAAACGGAATTGATATAGGACATAAAAAGAAAATAATAGTTTTTGTGGGACCAACGGGAGTCGGAAAAACTACCACAATACCGAAAATAGCGGCTCAATATATAAGGGCGGGAAGGAAAGTTTCTTTTGTGACTATAGATAATTATAGAATAGCTGCTGTTGACCAACTTCAAAGATACGCAAGCATTTTAAAAGCTCCTTTTACAAGCGCAAGCAATCCAGAAGCTTTAAGAGCGGAAATAAGAAAAATGGATAATTCTTCGTTATTATTTGTAGACACTATGGGTCGTTCTCCGAAAGGAACGGACGAGATAATTTCTATGTCAAAATATTTTAGCACGGTTGGAAGATTCGATATGGATATTCAGCTTGTTATGAGTTCAACTGCAAAATATAAAGACTCGCTAAAAATACTCGAGGCTTTTAAACCCGCGAATTATAAAGGAATAATATTAACGAAAGTCGATGAAACGGATTATTTGGCTTCTTCCGTATGCGCCATAATCGGAACGAAAATTCCTATAACTTATGTCACTTACGGACAGGGAGTTCCAAAAGATATATCAACGGCGAAAAAATACGGAAAAAATATAATAGAAAATTTATACGGAAATTTAAAATAATTTAGGATTTATGATTATTATGAAAGACCAAGCGGACGAATTAAGAAAAATGATGAGCGTAAAAGACAAGCGACCTCAAAGAATAATAAGTATTGCAAGCGGTAAAGGAGGAGTCGGCAAAACAAATATAGCCGTCAATTTGGCAATAGCTTTGCATGAACTTGGGCAAAATGTTCTTTTGATAGACGCGGATTTGGGACTTGGAAATGTCAATGTTATATTAGGAAATATGCCCGAATATAATTTATATCATGTGATAAAAGGCGTAAAAAAAATGCATGAAATTGTAGTCGATACGGAATACGGAATAAGATATATAGCGGGAGCTTCGGGATTTTCTTCTTTAGCTAATTTGTCGGGCAGGGGACTAAATAAATTAATCAATAGTATGGATTCTTTAAATGACGCGGATATTATTATAGTCGATACGGGAGCGGGAATTTCCGACCAAGTAGCCTATTTTTGGCTCTCTTCGGACGAAAGTATAATTGTTACAACTCCAGAACCTACGGCGGTATTGGACGCGTTTTCCGTTATTAAAGTGATAGCGAGCGAGGATTCTAAAGCGGATATTAAAATTTTAGTCAACAGAGTTACAAAACCTTCGCAGGCAAAAGTGGTTAGCGACAATATTATAAGCGCAAGTAAAAATTATCTTAATATGAATGTTAAATATTTAGGATATGTTTTTGAAGATAAAACGATTCCTTATTCGGTTTCGCAGCAGTTTCCTTTTTATGAATACGACAATAAATGTCAGGCTTCTATGTCGATACATAATATTGCAAAAAAAATAGTCGATATGGAATATAGCGAAAATAAAGATGTAAAAGGTTTATCGGGTTTTATGGAAACTTTATCTCGTTTTCTTGTAAAAAATAGCAATTAGGAGCGATTATGGAAAATATAGTTAATAAATTAAAAAGTTATTTCTCGTCTAATTTCGGAAAATTGACTCTCTTTATAACCTCCGTGTCTTTTTTGGCTACTTTGTTTCTTTCGGTTATTTTAAAAAATAGAATCGATATTTCAATTTTTAAAGGATTAATTTCCGCAGTAATAACTATGATTATATTATACGCTTTAAATATATTTTTAACTAAATATTTGGGCGACATAATAGAAGATTCCGATGTCGAAATTATTTCAAATGTTTCGGACGATTCTTTAAATAATTCTTCCAATTCTTCACAAGAGGAAAGCGATAATTTGCAAAATTTAAATAATGCGGATAACGATATATTGCCCGAAACAAAATCCGAAAACGGCATAGATGCGATAGTCGGCGATATTTCAAGTCCTAAAGAAACTATTAAAAACGATTTTAATATTGATAAAAATAATAAAGTAGATTATGATAACTTGAGAGGCGATATAGGAGATATTATATTAGGCGCTTCGTCTTATAAAAGTTCTTCGGATATTTCCGATTCAAGCGAATATTACGGCGGCGATAAAAAAATAAACGAAAGAGTTATGGAAAGAGAGGTTATGGAAGACCCCGAAAAAGCCGCATCGGCAATAAGGACAGTGATAGCGAAAGATAAGGGAAAATAAATTAAATTATTTTTAATTTTTAATAAAGTTAATAAGTTATAAATAAAAAATTAAATAGAGTGGTTCATTATGAAGAAGAATAAAAAAGACATATTACCGAATATCACCGATGAAAACGAACATGAATATTGGTTGGAATTCAAAAAGACTTCCTCTCCTCATATAAGAGAGGCTATTGTCGTTAAATACGCTCCTTTGGTAAAATACGCCGCGGCGAGAATACATACGGCAAATATCAGAGGCGTGGATTTCGAGGATTTGGTTGGATTCGGTTCTTTCGGACTTCTGGATGCCATAGATAGATATGACCCGAATAAAGATGTGAAGTTTAAAACCTATGCTCTTTTGAGAATACAAGGTTCTATTTACGATGAGCTTAGAAAGATAGATAATTTGCCGAGGTCGATTCGTAAGGGCATAAAAGATATTCAGGAAGTGTCGGATGCTTTGGAATTAAAATTAAAAAGAAAAGCGCAGCCTCAGGAAATAGCGAAAATGCTCGATATTCCGGTTTCTAAATATAATGAAATCATGGGGTATAATATTCAGGCATCGACTACTTCTTTAAGCGAAGTTTGGTATTTGGGAGACGATTCGGATGAAATTTCCATCGGCGACACTTTAAAATCGAGCGATAAAACTAATCCCGAATATTTGGCGGAAAGAGAAGAGATTCAAAAAGAGATTGTAAAAGCTTTGAAAAAACTTCCTCCAAAAGAACAGGAAGTTCTGATATTATATTATTGGGAAGAGTTGACTTTGAAAGAAATAGGAAAAGTATTGGAAGTCTCCGAAAGCAGAGTTTCCCAGCTTCATGGAAAAGCGATACAGGATTTAAGACATAGCCTTTTGGAAATAAAGAAAGCCTTATTATAATTTATAATTAAGCGTAGGATATTTTATGAACGAATTAAAAAGAAAAATTTTACAAAGCAATTTTTATAAGAATATTTATAGCTCGCAAAATTCTCATTCTGTGGAATTGTATGTTAATTCTTTGGAACAGGGAATGCAGGAAGCGTCCGCAATATTTCAATGTCCCGTTTACGAATTAACTTATAAAGTGATAAGAGACAGAAGCAGAGGATTTTTAGGAATAGGCGGAGGAAAAATATTTGTCCGATACACTCATATAGAATACGAAAAATCTAAAATAAATATGGGAACGGATAAAGATTATACTTCTATCGACAGCGAGTCCGAAGACGACAATATTTTAATCGATAAAGACACGAAAATAATAATTCGAGTCAAAAGAAACGGCGTATTTTTGAAAGTGTCTCCTCCAGTCGCGGACGGAAAGAGAATAGAAGATATTACGGCTTTGGAATCAAAATTGATAGAATCGGGAGTAAAAGAATACGATTCCAATTTGGCTAAAAAAATTCTAAACGAACAGAAAGGAGAATACGAAAAAATAGCCGAATGGGATTCTTCAAAATCCGTATATAACGCTAAATTAAGCTATTCCGTTACGGAAGATAAAATGCAGGCTTTTGTAACTATGAGCAAACCATCGAACGGCGGAAGAGAAATGGATTTGGAAGATATTAAAAGTCTGCTTGAAAACAGCGGAATCATATACGGAATACAGGAAGACGGAATCAATAAATCTTTGGAAGAAGGCTATTTCAATATTCCAATTCTTGCCGCGGAAGGAAAACCTCCCGTTAATGGAAAAAACGCGAGAATAGAATTTTTGGTTAATGTAAATAAAAAAATTATACCTAAATTTATCGGCGAAGAAGAGAGTATAGATTATAAAGATTTAAGCATAGTAGAAAATGTCGAAGAAGGACAGAAATTGGCGGAAAAAATTGAAGCGAGCGAAGGCGAGGAAGGAACGACCGTATTCGGAGATAAAATTGAAACCAAAGGCGGAAAGGATATTGACCCTAAAGAAATACTGGGCGATAATGTAAAAATGTCGGAAGATGGAAAATTTATAATTGCGTCTATCAACGGGCAAGTGGTTTTGAAAGGAAAATTATTGAGCGTAGAACCAATATTCGAGGTTTCGGGCGATGTTGGACCGGAAACGGGAAATATTAATTTTATCGGAAGCGTGCTTGTTAAGGGAAGCGTTAATGATAATTATTCGATTAAAGCCGAAGGAAATATAGATATTCAGGGAACGGTTGGAAAATGCGACCTCGAGGCGAAAGGCGATATAATGGTTAAACTTGGAATTCAAGGAAATGAAAATAGTTTCGTTAGAGCTGGCGGAGATGTCATAGCGAAATTTATACAATTCTCCAATATTGAAGCGGGAAATAATGTCGTTGTAACGGAAGCGATTTTGAATTCGAATATTGACGCCGACAGTAGAATAATACTTATCGGAAAGAGAGCATCGGCAAGCGGAGGAAGATTAAGAGCATTAACCGAAGTAAACGGAAAAGTTTTGGGTTCTCAAGCGGGAACAAAAACATTGATAGAAACTGGAGTAAGTCCCGCAAAAAGAAGAGCTATAGATTCGATGGAAAAAGAAAAACAAGAACTGGATATGGCTATAGAAGAACTTGAAAGAGGAATAAAATCTTTAGAGCAGGCGGCAAAAATTAAAAAATTAGACGATGAAAAGAAAGAACAGTTGCAAAGTTTGAAAGAGCAGCTGGAACAGTCGAGCAGCAGAAGAGAGGAAGTCGTATTGAATAGAGAAAGCATGGTTCAGCAAATGGAAATAGAAAAAGTGGAATCCACAGTAAGCGCGGGAAAAGAAATGCTATCTGGCGTTGAACTTATAATAGGAAGCGCCGAATTTTCAATAAGGCAGAATTATAAAGCGGTTACTTTTTATGAAGAAAATGGAATAATAATGAGCGAAAAATATAGAGGCGAGCCTAAAAACGACAAGAAAAGTAATAGAAAATAATTCTTTTTATAAAATTAATCAATATGTCTAAATACGAAAATATTTTATTCGACCTTGACGGAACTATAACGGATTCGGCGGACGGAATAGTAAACGGCGTCATATACGGAATAAAAAAAGTAAACGAAATTCATAATTTAAATATAGAAATTCCTTCAAAAGATATTTTAAGAAAATTTATAGGACCGCCTCTCGATATAAGTTTTATAAAATACTGTTGTAAAGACGAAAATCTTGCAAACGAATTTATAAAATATTACAGAGAAGATTATAACGAAAATGACGGTTTATTTAACTGTAAATTATACGAAGGAATTTTTGATTTAATAAAAAATCTGCATGATAAAAAATTTAATCTGTATGTCGCTACGGCAAAACCGAAAGAATCCGCGGTTAGAATAATAGAATATTTTAATTTAAATATTTTCTTTAAGGAAATTTACGCTCCAACGATTGGTGGAAAAGCTAAAAATAAAACCGATGTTATTATAGAAGCTTTATCAAAAGAAAAATTCGACAAATCAAAAACTATAATGATAGGCGACAGAATAGACGATATTGACGGCGCTAAAAATGTGGGAATAGATTCGATTGCCGTTAGATACGGTTTCGGAGAAGATAAAGAATTTGAAAACGCGACTTTTATTGTAGACGATGCAAAAAGCGTATTCGATATTTTAATTAAATAAAACTTCTTCCAATACTTTAAGACTTTTGAAATTTTTATTTAAATGATTGAAAAGAGATTTATTCATTATATCTCTGACATTCGTAATCGAGTTTATATAAAAATTATTTATGTCTTTATTTTGAGCTATGTCGATTAAAGAAGTTTTTTTTATTATTCGCATAAAATCAATGTCGCCTTTTTCGAGTTTAACTGCGTCTTTTGAATTTATTTTACAATTTTCGCATATAATTCCGCCTTCGATTATCGAGTAAAAATCGGATTTTTGACTTGAACATAAAATGCATGAATCAAGCTGCGGAGATATTCCCGCTATATAAAGAACTTTCATTTCAAACGCTCTTAAAAGTATGTTTATATAATTCTTTAATAAATTTTCTTCTAATAAAAATTTTTCTTCTTCCAATTTTTCTAAAGCGTTTAAAATTTTCTCCATGAGTATAAAATATCTTTCGTCAAAATCTTTTGCCGAATATAATAAAACTTCTCTTATATAAAAAATGGCTAAAGAAGAATAAATTGATTTTTCAAGCAAATTATAATTTTTTATTATTGAAGATTCTTTTAATATTGATAAATTGGGCTGTTTCTTTTGATATAAACTTATTTGCATTTTTGATATGCTTTCAAAATCCGAACCGAACGCTTTTGAATCTTTTTTCGCTCTATAGCATATTGCGTCTATTATAGAATTTTTTGTAAGAAACGAAGCGATTATTGAAGAGGTTTTATATTTATTGTAAGATAGAATGAATGCTTGAGTATTATTTATCAATTAAAAATTCCTTTAAATTTTTACTTAAAATATTAATCGGATTTAAAAAGGGCAGGCTAAAAAACCCGCCCCAATGCCATCCGTAACAGATTAAGCTTGATGTATAGCGTTGCTTGGACAAACAGGCTCACAAGCCGCACAATCGGTGCATTTGTCAGGGTCTATTACATAAATATCTCCTTCGCTAATAGCTCCGAAAGCGCATTCAGGCAAGCATGAACCGCAAGCTACACAATCGTTATTTATAACACGTGGCATAATTTACCCCCATAAATTTAAACTGTATTTAGATTATAACATAAGTCGGTATTTTATCAAGTTGTTTATTTTTGTATTGCTTCGGTTGTTTAAGTCGCTTGCATACGCCATGTGACTTTGGTATCGGCTTACAATTAATTAATTTTTTAATTTAAAAATTCTTGTTCTTTTTTGAGTGGCAACGCAACATGCGCGGGCAAAGCCAAAAGAACCACACTAGTCTAAAGCCCACAGAGTGAAGCCCGCAGAAGCGAAAAACAACTCCGTTTAGAATTCGTTATTACACTTGTAAAAATTCCGTCATTGCGAGCGTGAGCGTGGCAATCTATATATCTGGATTGCTTCGGACTTCGTCCTCGCAATGACAGATTAATTAAAAATTTCAATGACGAATTTTTTTTTTGGCTACAGCCCGCTTTCGCTCTGCGTCCATTTTGGATTATCGAATTTTTTAAAAAAAATTTTATTTAAACAGTTGACAAAAAATTCTAAATATTGTATAATTCAACCATTATGTATTAAATCTAATAAATAATATTTGCAGTTCACCGCGAACCGCGAACCGCGAACCGCGAACCGCGAACCGCGAACCGCGAACAAAGTAGTTTAAACTTTTTTAATTTTTTAAAAGACAAAGTTTTATTTATAAGAATTTGTCTCGCTGTGCTATTGCAAAAAATAATTTCTTTAATTAAACATTCTTTGTCATTACGAGGCGTTAGCCGAAGTAATCTATTCTGTGTGGATTGCCACGCTTACGCTCGCAATGACAAATTTAAAATATACAATGACGATAAAAATAATTTTGCAATTCTAAATTTAGTTAAAACCTTTTTAACTTCAATTACTTTCGATAGCTTATCGGAGAAAATTAAAAATCTCCGTTTAGTTATAAATTTAAAATCAATTCAATTCAAGGAGGAAATTATCATGTATAATTTCAAAAATTTTTTTACCTACGTGGTTGTAGGAGCTTTAGTTATGGCTTTGTATGTAAGTTGTAAATCGAATGAAGACCCAAGTGACGGAGATGGTAATGGCTTCAATTTAGATGACATTTATACAACTTCGGGCGATGCGGCGACTTTCTTTACTGGAAGCTATACTTTTACAGGCACTCTTACTCGTTCTTCTTTTTCAGGAATTTCGGAAGATGAAGCAAGCGAAACATTGCCTACAAGTATGGAGGTTACGGTAACTATAAACGCTAATAAAATAACTGTAACTTCCCCATTTGCTCAATTTTTAATTTCAAGCGTTCAATTAAATAATGGCTATGACGGTATTGACGCCAATAGTAAATATAATGCTGGAGGCGAGAGTAAAACCGAAAATATGCATAATAAAGAATATATAGCTATTACTCAATTATTAAAAAAGAACGATGCTCCTTTGGGAACTTATGTAAGTATAACTGAAAGTGCAGGCGTTAATGCGGTTAGTGCAATTACAGTTAGATATCAATTTGGAAGTATACAAGGTCCTAACAACTTTAAAGGCACATATATGGGAGATTTGTTTAAACAATAATTTTAATAAAAGTTTTTGTTTAGCTTCTTAAGATTAAAAGACATCGCATTAATTGCGGTGTCTTTTTATTCGTCATTGTGAAACAATCCATTATTAATAAAACCTAAATAAAATTTTGATAAAGAATGATTTTTTAATTAGTCATATTTTCTACAAATAAACTTTTCACACTTTCGTTTGTTAAAGGACTGTAAAATTGATTTATTAATTTATAACCGTTTTTTATCGCGTTTGTGTCATAATCGCTATAAATATAATTTGTTTCCAATTCAGGCATAGAAATTTCGGGATTTTCTTTTATCGGCTTCATTATAAAATCAAAATCATTTTTATTAAATTTATTTTTATAAAAAAACGCGTAATATGTCGGCATAAATTCAAAATTGATTTCTTTATTTTCTTTTATTTCCAAAGATAAAATCGTCCCAATATCTAAATAAGGATATCTTCCCTTATGGCTAGCTATAAAATTTCCAAGCGAATAAATTATTATTCCTTTATGATTTTCTCCTTCGTATATTTCGGAACGTCTCGGAACATGCGGATGATGTCCTATTATTATATCGACTCCGTTTTCAATTAAATTCTTTGCAATTTCCATAGTTTTCGCTTCGGGTTCTGTCGTGTATTCCAAACCAAAATGCAGAGATATAATTTTTAATTCGCCGTTTGTCGCCGCAGTTAAATCGTTTTTTACTTTTTCTATTAAATCTTTTTCTTTAGGAAAAAAATTCATAAAATAAAAATATCCGTTTTCATTGCTTCTATAACTTATTCCGTTGTCAAGCATTGTGTAAGCGGATAAAAAAATCGGGATTTCGTTAATATTCGTTATCAAAGGTTTAATATCGTTATTATTTGTCGAGCCACCTAATATTGATTTATTATTTCTTTCAATTTCCGCTATCGTCTGTGCCTCCGCTTGAGCGCCCTGGTCGTAGACATGATTATTTGCAACCGAAAATAAATTAAAATAATTAAAAAAATATCTTAAATATTCCATCGAGCCGTTAAATTCGGGGTAGGGCATAGGAGGTTTATTCGTATTAACTGAAAATTCCAAATTGGCAAATACAATATCTCCCGTCAAATAATCTTTCAAATCGATTAAAATGTCTTTATTTTCAAAAGATTTTACTATATTTGGATGCGTCATTATATCGCCGACAAAAACAAGTTTAGCCGATTTAGGTTTTTCTTGAATTTCTTTTTTGCATGAATTAAACGAAAATAAAAATGAAAATATTATAATTATAAATAAAATATATTTAAATTTCATTATAATTATCCTCGTTATTTTTATCGAGAGCGTCTTTTGATTCTTCTTCGTTCGATTCCGATTCTGCAATTCTTATATTTTTAATCGGAGTAAGTTCCATTTCTATTATTCTTCTGTCTTCCACTTTCATTATTCTTATTCTGTATCCGTTTAATATAAGTCTTTCGTTCGTTTCTGGTATATGGTCTAATTTGTCTATAACATAACCCGCTATAGTTTGATATTCTTCATTTTCTTCAATATCCAAATTCAATGCTTCATTTACTTCTTCAATAGATGCCGTGCCGTTTACTATTATTCTTTTTCCTTTGAATTTAATTAAATCTTCTTCTCTTTTATCGCTTTCGTCTACTATATCGCCCATAATCTCTTCGATAATATCTTCCATAGTGACGAGTCCCGCAGTTCCGCCGTATTCGTCAATAGTTATAGCCATTTGTAATTTCTTTTTTTGCATATCGTTAAATAAACTGCTTATAGTTTTTGTTTCTGGGATAAAATATGGAAGCATTATATAATCAATCGCCTTATTTTTAGTTTTATTTTTATTATTCGATTTTAGATAATCTTTAAATAAAGAACGAGTATGAAATATTCCAATTATATGGTCTATAGTTTCTTCATAAACTGGAAATCTTGAAAGTCCCGTTTCTACAGTAAGGCGAATTATATCGTTTATTTCAGTTTCAGCTTCTATACAAACCATATCTACTCTCGGCGTCATTATTTCGTCAACGGTTTTACTCCTAAAATCTATTACCCCCGTTAATAATTCATGAGTCGATTCTTTAATTATTCCCTCTTTATGCCCTATATGAATTATTGTCGTAATATCGTCCATACTCGCAAGAGCGCTTCTTTTTTCAGTATTCCTCAAATTTTTTGGGACTAAATAATTCATTATAAAAGTGGTTATTTTATCCATTAAAAAAGTTATAGGCTTAAAAATAAAATGGACTGCCTTCATAAAGTATAAAAGATAAGGAATCGCTTTTTCGGCGTTTACTCTCATCAATACTTTTGGCATAATCTCTCCGAATATTATAATAAGAACAGTTATCGTTATCGTAGATATTGTGACCATTAAATTTTCGGACAGATTTGTAAATGTTCTTGCTATTCTTATCGCAAAAACCGTAATCATAGAACTTGCGGTAATATTTACTATATTATTTCCAACGAGTATTGTCGGTATCATCGAACTCGATTTTGACCAGTATTTCATGTCTTCTTCTTTAATTTTTTTTTCTCTAACAAGACGCATTAAAGTTACTTCGTCTATAGTAGTGTATGCCGTTTCGCTTCCAGAAAATAGCGCCGAAAGCCCTATAAGAATTATTATGATAAATACTTCGATAAAATAAATTAATAGAATTTCCATATAATGAATAATAAAAAGAAATTATTTATATTAAATATCCATCGCTATATTAACGCTAACAAAACCGATATTGGATTGAAAAGGAATAATAATAGTTTTTAGATTTTTCGGTATAATTTGTATCTCTTTTCCAAAATATAATATCGGAGGAGTAATATCGCAGCTTATGCCTTCTTCGGATAATTTAGTTATGGCAAGTCCGCTTATCGTGTTTCCTATTTCGTTTATTACGCTTCGCATCATATCTTCAAATTCGTCATCGGAGTCGTATTCGGAACGTTTTTTTTCGGTAAGGTTTTCGGTTAAAAGCTGAGAAAAGTTTTCGGGGAATTCGTATAAAACCTGTCCGTTTACATCTCCCACAATTCCTATTGCAACGCCGTAGCCAGAAAATAATTTTCTGCCCTGTCCTTTAACTAAAGTTCCTTTTTCCATAGTAATTCCCGCCATTTCTTTAAATATCGAAACTAAAGAAACTATGAACGGATTGATAAATCTAACATCCATGAATTTTATGGTATTTGTCGTCATATACTATATTCCTTTTATCCTAATATTAACAGTATCGTAATATATATCTATATTATAACAAATTTTTTTATTTTTTCAATAATTAATTTATAATCTACTTCTTATTAATCTGCATTTTCAAATAAGACGCTATGAATTCGTCAATATTTCCGTCCATAACCGAGTTCATATTTCCGCTTTCATAACCCGTTCGCAAATCTTTAACCAACTGATAAGGCTGAAACACATAACTTCTGATTTGATTTCCCCAAGCTATATCCGTTTTTTCGCCCGCTATTTTTTGTTTTTCTTTATCAAGTTTTTCTTTTTCAAGCTGATAGAGTTTCGCTTTAAGCATTTTCATTGCCATATCTTTATTATTATGCTGACTTCTTTCCGCCTGACATTGAACGACTGTATTTGTAGGAATATGAGTAATTCTTATTGCCGAAGAAGTTTTATTTACATGCTGTCCGCCCGCGCCAGAAGCTCTATAAGTGTCAATTCTCAAATCCGCTTGATTTATATCGACTTCAATATCTTCGTCTATATCGGGCATAACGCTAACCGCCACAAATGAAGTATGTCTTTTCGCGTTTGCATCAAAAGGAGATATTCGCACGAGTCTATGAACTCCGATTTCCGAGCGCAAATAACCGTAAGCGTATAAACCTTGAATATAAAAACTTATCTGCTTTATTCCCGCCTCGTCCCCGGGTAATTCGTCCGTTGTTTCCACTGTCCAGCCATGTCTTTCGCAAAATCTAATATACATTCTCGAAAGCATCGAAGCCCAGTCGCAACTTTCCGTTCCGCCTGCGCCCGCGTTCAAAGTCAAGTAGGCGTTTTTACTGTCGAATTCGCCCGAAAATAAATTTTTAGTTTCAAGTTCGTCAAAAACTTTTTGCAATTCCAAATATTCTTTTTCAAGTTCCGATTCCATTTCGCTATCGTTCGAGCTTATCGCAAGTTCGGTGAGTTCGTATATATTATTTGAATTTTTTATAAGATTTTCCACAGGTTCTATTTTGTCGATTAAAAGCATTCTTTCTTTCATTAATTTTTGAGCGGAAATATTATCGTTCCAAAAATCGTCTTTTGCAGAAATTTCGTCAATCTCTTTTATTCTTTTATAAATCGATTCGGGGTCAAAGATACCCCCTTAAAATTTCGGTTTGTTCTTTAATATTCGCTACCGCGTTTTTTATTTCGGATAATGTCATTTTAATTTCCAATATTAATAAAATTTTTATTCTTTAATTATTATTCTTAATTATTATTCTTAATTATTATTCTTAATTATTATTCTTAATTATTATTCTTAATTATTATTCTTAATTATTATTCTTAATTATTATTCTTAATTATTATTCTT
>NZ_JBNMIZ010000004.1:0-36223 GCF_050873525.1 Brachyspira sp.
CAAAAAGATATTTGTATTTAATTATAATTTTACATAAAGTGGATTACTTCGGTTTTTGGCAAAACCTCGTAATGACAGTGCAAAAAAATTGTCATTGCGAGCGACTGAAAGGAGCGAAGCAATCCACTATTAATAAAACTAATTTTAAAAATAAAATTTTATTTTGATTGGATTACTTCGCTATCGCTCGTAATGACAATAAAATAATATATTCGTAATAACGAAGTAAAAAACAGTCATTGCGAGGCTCTGCCGAAGCAATCCACACTGTATAAGATTACCACGCCTCACGCTGTGTGCCTCGCCAAAGGGCGGACAAAGTCTCGGCAACCGCTCGTAATTACGACTGAAGAAGATTGTTTTGAGGCTTATTGCTTCTTGTAATGAATGAAAGTAAAAAATAATCAAGCGATTATAATAAACTATCGTATAAATCGTCCCAATTAGGATTAATTTTTTCTATTAAATCTATTTTCTTTTTTCTGCTTCCAGCTTTTATTTGCTTTTCTCTTGCGATTGCGCTTTCAATATCGCTATAAATTTCATAATAACCTAATTTATCCACTCCGTATTTTTTAGTAAATCCTTCAATAAGTTTGTTTTTATGTTGATGAATTCTTTTTATTAAATCGCTCGTTACTCCGACATAAAGCGTCCCATTTTTTCTATTAAATAAAATATAAATATAGCTTTCTTTTTTCATTTGTTTAGTTGTCAATACAGTTTATAGATTTATTATATTATAGGATTTTATTAAATATAATCAAATTTTATTATTTTGGATTACTTGGCGACTGCCCGACTTTGTCGCGGGCTACGCCCTCGTAATGACGATTAAAAATACCATTTGCAATGGACGAAGTAAAAAACAGTCATTGCGAGGCTATGCCGAAGCAATCCACACTGTATAGATTGCCACACTTACGCTCGCAATGACGGTAAAAATTCCTATGTAATGACTATAAAAAATACTTTCGCAATGACGAATTTTATTTACTTTTCTTTAGATTTTTTTTGTTTTTCTCTTTCTTGTTTGGCGAAATAATCTATAATTTCTTCGGATTCTTTTTCGCTGATTATTTCACATCTATATAAATTGTATATAAACTTTACTCTTTCGTATTCTTCTCTTGTGATTTTTTTAACTATTCTAATCATAATATTTATTATATCAAAAATAAATCGTTTTGTCAATAGGATTAAATTGTATTACAAACATTGCCTTGACTATGAGTAGCCGAAGTATTACCGCTTGAAGTTATCCAAAGTTTAGATAAAGTCGAACCGTTTAAACCTATATAAAGTCCTCCAACTATATATGGTAATGCAACGCTTGAAGTATTATTATTTGTAAATACCGTAATTGCATTAAAATTCGTTTGGTATCCGTAGGATTTTATTTGCCCGCCACCAGTGAGAGTCACTGTGTTTGCGGTTGTATCTACACTAAAATTTCCATTGCCTGCACTTTCTGTTCTTGGATAAAATGGAATTATTGAATTAATTTTAGTTTCTATTCTTCCGTTTTCCGCCAAGTCATTAGTTCCAAAAGCGGTAACCGTTACATAATATAAAGTGTTTGCTTGTATATTGGCGCTTGTCGGATAGCTCAAAGTAAAATTGCTTCTTGTATGAGTATCGACTCGAACGGTTGGATATCCTCCATCCGAACCTAATAAAGCGTTTGTAAAAGTAGTTGTAGTGCTTATATATAAATTGAATCCCACAAAATCATCAGCCAAAACCCCAGACCAAAAACTTAAACTAAGAGAATTTCCATTTCCTGGAATCGGTTTTATATCATAAGGCGGATTATATTCGTCAACGATTGTAATAAGCTCGTCCGAACAAGAATTAAATATAAACAGTAAAAAAATCAAAAATATAATATTCTTCATAAATCAATAACTCAATATATTTCCGCTTGTCTGAAGGCAATAATCGACATTCGCGCTCGAACCGCTTACGCTTCTGACAAATATTTTTCCATAATAATTTGTTCCGTTATCTATCGTCCTTGTTAAATATAATTGCTGCGCTACAACTGGTAAAGATGCCGTTGAATATCCGTTCGTTGGAGGAACTGTCACTTCGCTTAAAGAAGATGCCGAAACGGATTGAATTCCTCCAGTAGTATTTTGAATATTTAAACTTCCAGATAAAGTCGCTAATTGTCTACTTCCGAGTGAAATACTTCCAGAAACAGTTGCTCCCAAAGTTTCTGGGCGAGGAGTAGCCATTTTAACATAATTATCATAATAATAATAACTTTCATTTTGCGGCGTTATTTGATAGGCGCTAACCCATACATATATTGGAATTCCCTGTTTCAATTCGTCAGCCGTGAGAGTTAGAATTTCTCCGCTTCCCTGCGAATAATAGCTTCCAACTTGTATCGTGTAAGTATGAGTGGTTATATCTGCCGAACCTTTTACCGAAATTGTCGGGCGGGCTTTTTGCGAATTATATAATCTATATTTTTGAGGATTTACGCTGTCTCCGAAATATATATTATAACCGCTAAACGCTGGCTCGTTATTTTGCGATTGAAATTCAACCGTTATGCTGTTTGGACCGGGAATAAGTTTTGTAATGAAAGGCTGATTCATTTCCAAAGTTATACTCGTAACATCGGGAAGTCCGCAGGATACGGAAAATATAATTATCGCTAATATTAAACTTATCAATCTTTTCATTATAATAGTAAATCTTCACAAGCTTTATATTATGTTAATTATAATATAACCTCAAAAAAAGTCAATAGTTTTATTTAAATTTTTTTTATTTTTCTATTATTTTAAACAATTATTTTTCAAAAAAGTTAATTGTTTTTTTATTTATTCGTGCTTCCGAAACCGCCTTCTCCTCTAATCGATTCGGATAAACTTTCAACTTCTTCAAATTCGACTTTTTCCACTTTTGAAAATACTATTTGAGCGATTCTATCTCTAAAATTAATAGTAAAAGGCTCTTCGCTTAAAGACGCCAATATTATTTTAAGCTCTCCTCTATAATCGCTGTCTATAGTCGCGGGAGAGTTTAAACAAAATATTCCATGCTTTAACGCGAGAGAACTTCTGCTCCTCACTTGCGCCTCGTATCCTTCGGGTATTTCCAAATATAATCCCGTAGGAATCAAAACTATATCGTTTTTTTTCATTGTTATAGGCTCTTCAACATTCGCATGCAAATCCAAACCAGACGCGCCCGCCGTTTGATATTTTGGTAAAGGATTTTTAGATTTATTGATTATTTTTATTTTAAGCATAAATTTTTCCTTCTTTATATAAAATTATCGGAATAAAAACGAAATCGCCATTATAATAATAAGCGCCGTTATTCCCTGAATTAAAGTCGCCAAAGTTCTCGCTTTATACGCGTCTTTAATTTTTAAGCCCGAAAGTTCAACGACTATCCAAAAATAACTGTCGTTTGCATGAGAGACTACCATCGAACCCGCGCCGATTGACATTAAAACCAAAACCTGCGAAATCGCCGTTGTGTATCCCAGAGTTTCCAAAAATGGAGCGAAAACCGTAGCAACCGTTACAACCGCTATTGTCGAAGAACCCAAAATTATTTTAAGTAAAGAAGATAAAGCGAAAGGAAGTATAAGCCCCAGACTTACCGAAGAAAATAAACTATTTAACTGAGGAATATAATTTACAAGTTCGGTTGATTTTAAGACTTCGGCAAAAGCTCCGCTCGCGCCGACTATCGCCAATATTCTTCCCGAACTCGCTATACCGTCTCCAATCCACATGTGAATTTCTTCTTTATTGAATTTATGAGTAAGAGAAAGCGAAGATAAAAATCCGATAAATAAAGCCATCGAAGGTTCGCCCAAAAATATAAATATTTTTTTAATCAATTCGTCAAGTTCTATCGGAAAAAATCTCACTATAGTTCCCATTGCCATTAATATTATAGGAACAAAAATTGGAGCGAAAGATTTAAAAGCGGGAGGCAACTCTCCAATATCGCTAATCAATGTTTCGTAAGTTGGCGATTTATCTACATAATTAGGTTTTTGAATATATTTTGAAATAAATATTCCGTAAAAAGCTCCCATTAAAGAAGTTGGAATTGCCACTATCAAACCTATAATAATTACAGTGAGTAAATGTCCTTTCAAATCGAATAAATTAACCACGGCGGCTGGTCCTGGAGTAGGTGGAATAAGCGCATGCGACGCGTAAAGTCCTGTCGATAAAGCGATTGATAAAGCTACGGGAGACGCTCCAGTTTTTTTGGCGACTACTTTTCTTAAAGGAGTCAAAATCAAATAACCAGAATCGCAGAAAACGGGAATAGAAACTATAAATCCGAGTATATTCATTGCAATCGCGGGATGGTATCTGCCGACTATTTTTATTACGACTTCGCCCATTTTTAAAGCTGCGCCCGACATTTCGAGTATATTTCCTATAATGCTTCCCAATACGATTATTATTCCTACATTTGAAAGTGCGTATCCGAAACCTTTTCCTATTAAAGCGGATATTTCCGTAATAGAATCGGGTTCTTTACTTGACGGAACATGCAAAGCGAAAGCCAAAAATATTGCGACTAAAATCATAGCGATAAACGGATGAGCTTGAAATTTCATGGTCAAAATCATAAGCATCGCTATTGATACGATAAGCATGATTATTGAAAAATAACTAATCATTAAATATCCTTAAAAAGTAATATATTTTATAAATTTTTTATAATTCTTCTTCTGGCACTTCAGCGTTAATATAGCCTTCTTCAAAAAAATCAATCAGTTCTTTTTCCGCGTTTTTTGCGGTTTCTTCCATTCCGTCTTCGTATTCTATTTCGAGTATTAAATTAGCTCCCTGAAAAGCTCCAAGTCCCATTATATTAAATACGCTTTTTGCATCGGCTCTCACTCCGTTATAAAGCAGAAATATTCCAATATCGGAATATTCCGATTTGCTTGATATTTGAGACAAAACTCCCGCGGGTCTTAAATGCATGCCGTTTTTACTTTTTATGGTTACAACATTCGTTAATGTCATAATAATTAAGATTCTCCAATTTTTGATTATTATAACATATTTCTTATAATTTTCAATATTTGCTTATTTTAGTTATTATCCTCTCGACTGTTTATCTTTCCACTTTTTTATAACCGTTTCTACTTCGTCTCTCGAATATGAAGAATTTTTAACTATCTCGTCCGTTTTCCATCCTTGTTTATACATTTTGATAATAAATTCTTCTTTCTTATTGTCGACTACACTCGATTTGCTTCTTTTAGTTGTGGTTTTTCCATCCGACATGTATTTTTCGGCGTTATCGAGCAAATCTTGTAAATATCTAACGAAATACTCGGCTCTTTCAAGATTCTTAACTATACTGTCGTTTTCTTTTTTCATGCGGTTCAAATTTTCTCTTTGATTTTGCATCTCTTCGAGTATAACATTAAGTTCTTCGAGTTTATTTAGGAATAATTGAACTTTCTTGTCGTTTTTCTCCAATTTATTAAAATCTTTTTCAAGCGAAGAAACTTTATTCATGAAACTTTTTCGCATTTCTTCGGCGTCAACCATAGCCGTTTTTATATTGTCCACTTTTTCCAATACGCTTTCCGTTTCGATTTCGGCTTTATTCATTTGAGATAAAATATTATCCGCCTGCTCTTCTTTTTCTTTTATAAATGAAAGTTTATCTTCGATTTGCGAAGCTATATCTATAACGGCTTTTATTCCTTCTTCCGTATTTTCTATCATAGCGTTGTTTTCCGCTATATTTACGAATCTGTTTTGAATATCGTCCGTCATTTCCATAAGCATGCTGACTTTTTCCTGCGTATCTTTTAGGCTTTCTTTTTCTTTTTTGATGCCTTTTGCGTATTCCAATATCTCTTCATGCATTTGTCTGAGTTCTTCAAATTCGGACATGGTTTTACTAATATCGGATGCGGCGATTTTAGTATCGTTTACAAGGACATCCAATTTTGCCACATCTTCTTTTATGAATTTTGCGCTTTCTTCCGCTTTATCAAATATTTTTACCGTGTTCATATATCGGTTAATATCTTTTTCTATATCTTCGATTTTCATTTTTACAATATCGTATTCGTTTGAAATATCGTCTGATTTTTCGTCAAGCATATTGTCTATTGCCATTACGACTCCGTTAAGTTTGGTAGTCAAAGCGTCCGTTCTAACATCCAAATCTTTAAGAATAATATTCGTTTTTTCGTTATAAGTTAAATCTATCTCTTCCAATCTTGCTTCAATTTCGCTCGAATATTTTGTTATATCGTTTTCCAAAGCGTCAACAATATTTTTCATGCCTTCGATTCTATTGTCATATATATCCAAATTTTCGGTTTGCGCTTTTATTATCTCGTTTTTCGCGTTTTGAACATTTTCTTTAACTTCGTTCATAAGCAAAGCTAAAGTCTGTTCTAAATTAGAGTTGAGCCTTGCAATATATTTGTCGTATTTTTCGTTTGTCTGTTCTTCTATCGCTCCTAAACTTTCTTCTATAATGGAATTGGCGTCCGCTATTTTTTCATTAACCGCAGTGGATATTGAATCTTTTAATTCCAATAACGATTCGGATAATATTTCGCAGTTCGATTTCAATTCGTCAAATTGAGAATTTTTATCTTTCAATAATTCTTCTATTCTTTCGGAAATATTATTTATAAGCGAATCGAATTCTCCAACTTTTCCGTCAATGGATAATCTGGCGTTATTTGAAAGTTCTTCGAGTCTTTCGTTGAATCTTTTTCCCTGTTCTTCAATATCTTCCGAATATTTGCCGATTTTATTTTGCAATTCTGATGCTTTTTCTTCTATAATCGATTTTAATTTTTCTATGGAAGGAGTAAATTCGTTTTCCAAATTTTTCATTTTCTCTTCCACATCTTTCAATTTTTCATGATTATTTTCAACCGAAGCCATAAACTCTTCTTTGATTTTAAGCGCTTCCGTTAATTCGCTTGTCATACTATTAACCGAATTAGTCAAATTGGATTTGCTATTTTCAATTTCATCGTATAAAGAGTTTATTTTATCTTTATATTCTTTATAGCTGTCTTCGAATAGGGTAGCAAAAGATTCATGATTTCTTTCCTCTCTATCGGCGTAGAATTTTTCCGAAGTGAGATACATTTCTTTTAATTTTGCCATCTCTTCGTTGTATCTTTCTTTTATTTCGTCTATAGATTTTTCTTCTTCGAGTCCTATCGACATTTTGAATTCGCTTATAATTTCCTCTTCGTAATCGGATAATTTTTTGCTCAATTCTTTCATGTTGTCGTCAAGTTTTCCGTTCATTATGCCAAAGGATTCGTTTAATTTATCGTTAATCGTATTTTCTATATCTTCGATAGATTTTTTAATATCGGAGAATTTATCGAATTTGCTCGTTTCTTTATTTATAAAATTCTGAACTGCCGTCATTATATGGGGAGTCAAATCGTTCGTTTCTTTTATAATCTGTTCGTTGAAAGAGGCGATTAAATTGTCTATAGTTTCTTTAGATTTGCCCAAATAATCGGCGTTTATATGATTTTCAATAGAATTAAGATAATCTTCAATTTCTTTAACTCTTTCGTTGAACATATTTTCTTTTTTAGTTATTCTTTCGGACGCTTTATTTGCCGCTTCCGCTACCGCTTCGGTTAAACTGTCGAGTTTATTTTTTATATTTATATCGCTGTTTTTAACCATATCTATTAAAGCTTCTCTTTCTTTGCGGACATTTTCTATATCCTGCGTTATATGTTTTTGAGACTGTCCCAAAACTTTAATTTCGTTTTCCTGTTCTTTCAAATTAACTTTTATCGTTTCAACCAAAGCGTCTATATTATTATGCGCTTCGTCTATTCTATTTATTATGCTTTGAACTTTTTCGTTTTCTATCGCATCGACTTTATTTTTAGCTTCTTCGACTCTTTCCTCGATATCGGCGAATATATTTAACGCTTCGCTTTTCAAATTATCTACTTCCAAATCTATGGCATCTCTGTAAAATTCTTTAATTTTATCTGGCTCCGAATATGCGTTTTCAAAATGTTCTATTCTCGCTTCGACTCTCTTTCTAAAATCTTCGTTGGATTCTTCAAACACTTTTACAATATCGTCTCTAAATGTATCGTAAGAAAAATCGTTACTTAAAGCTTCCTCTTTCAAACTTTCAAACATATCTAATATATATTTTTTTTCTTCTTCTATCATAGAGGAAATTTCTTCTCTGCTAGGAATATCCAAAGAAATTTTATTATTTAATTCTTCGATATTTTCCGCTATTTTTAATTTTTCCTGCGACAACATACTAATGGCTTCTTCTTGTTCTTTCATTAAATCGGAGATTGATTTTTTGAAATTTAAGAATTCGTCTATAAGTTTATCTCTGTCGTTTTCAATCGAATTCAAAGCGTCATTTGAATAAATCGCTCCGCTTTCGTATTTAAGTTTTATCTCTTCGATTTCCGCCGATAATCTCTCTCTTTCAATTTGCAAATTTCCAGCCAAATTATTTATATTAATTATTCTTTCGGAGAATTCGTTTCTAAAATCGGATATTTCCGCCATTATATTTTCTTTATATCGTTTTATGCTTTCGGAAAAATCTTCTTCCAAAATATTGAAACTGTTTTTAAGCTGCGCTTCATGTTCTTTATACATATTTTCAAAATCTTCCGAAGTCGGCAGCGAGCCTATAAGTTCGTCTCTAAGCGAAACAAATTCTCCTTTGAGCGAATCTTTTTCTTCGATAAATATTTGGCTTATGTCTTCAATAGTAGGCATGTCTTTAAGAATATTTTCTTTCATTTCGGACAGTTTATTTTCAATTTTTTCATCGATAGAAATTTCTTCTTTAGACAATACTTCCGCTACCGATTCAACTGTTGAATAATTTTCTTCCAAGTTTTTCTTAAGTTCGTCCAATATTTCGTCAATTCTTAATCTTTCTTTTTCAATTAGATTTTCAATATACGCTTTGTCAATCATTTCAATATTATTTGACGCTTCTTCCTTTCTGTTTTCTACGGACGAAGCAATACTGTCTTTATATTGATTTATAAGTTCTTTAACCTCGTCAATGGTAATTGAACTTTCTTTAAAGTTTTCAATTTTTTCGTTTATATTTTTGTTTAACTCTTCAAGTGAAGAATGCAATTTTTCTTTTTCGGCGTCTAATAAACTATTGAAGTTATTCAAATATTCTTCTTTAATAGAATCAAGTTTATCTTCGCTTGACATATATTCCACTCTAACGGCGGATTTGAAATTATCCAATTCTTCTATCAATCTTGCTTTTTCTTCTTCGAATATTTCTGCAAAATTTTTGTTTTCGATTTGATTGTTTAGAAGTTCGTTTTTAAACGCTTCAAATTCTTCTCTCCATTCGTCTTTTTCCGAAACGAATAAATCGGTAAGCTCTTCCATGTTAGGAAGATTATCTTTTAACGATGCCAAATCTTCCTCTATTTTAGAATACATATCTTTTTTAAGTTGATATATTGTTTCTATCAAATCTTTTTTATCTCTTTCCAATTCGCTTGAAAGTTCGGACGCGTTATTATCCAATCTATTTATATAAGATTCCAAATCGGATAATCTAATCTCAATATCTTTTGAATTATCGTTTTTAATTTCGATTGCATAATCCATAGCTTTATCGTTTTCTTGTTTAATAGAATTTTGAATATTTTCAAGTTTGGATTTTATGCGCTCTTCGTATTCGCTTAAAACCGTATCCAATTTATATTTATATTGTTCAATATTTTCGTTTATAGAACTTTGATTATATTCAATATCTTTGAATCTATCTTCGAGCGCCTCTATGCTGTTTTCTACTTCCGAGATTTTATTTTCAAATGCGGATGTTAATTCGTTTTCTCTGCTGTCGATATTTTCTATTTTTTCTTTCAATTCGTTTATCATATCGAACATATTTGCAATATCGTTATTGTTTGCCGAATTGATATTTTCTTTAACTGAATCTAAACCGCTTATAAGAGAGTTAAGATTATTTTCTTTCCAAGAATTCAAATCTTTTTCCATTTCGGTTATTTTATCTTTATATTCTTCAAACGATTCTTCCAAAGATAAATTTAATTTAGTTTCCAATTTTTCTTTTAACGATTTGAATTTATCGTTTAATAAATCGCCATACAATTCTTTTATTTTATTTTTGTCCGCCCAAGAATCCTCGAAGAATCCTATACGCTTTTCAATTCTTTCGTTAAATTCTTTATTGCTATTATTTATATTATTGGTTATATTTTCCAATTCTTCTTTTAAAGCGGATTTTAAATCGGATATTTTATCTTCGTATTCGTTAGTAGGAATTGGAGCTGCATTATCATTAATATTTTTATTTTCAATTTTTTCATTTATAACCGATTTGCATGATTCGAATTCTTTGAGCAAATTATTTAAAGACTTCGCCAATTCGATTTTATCGTTGTCTATTTTATCCGAAACTATTTTATTATTTTCCTCCAACTGAATAACGGAATTTTCCAGATAATATAATTTATCCGATATATAGTTTAAATTATCCGTATCGGAATTATTTTTAAACGAATCGTATAAATCAAATAATTCTTTTCTTATTGATTCAAAAGAAGCGGATTGTTTATTTTCAATTTCGTCTTCGTAAGCGGAAATTCTATTTATAATATAGTTTTCTTTATCGTTTACAAAATCGTTAATTCGGTTTTCTATATTTTCTATTTTTTCCGTCCATTCTCTGAACTCTAAAATATATTCTTCCAAATAAGAATCGATATATTTTCTGTTTGAATCTTCTATTTTTGAAATGATTTCATTTTTCTTATCTTCCGAACTTTCAATAAACAAATCGATATTTTCTTTTGCATTTTTCAATTCGGCTAATAAATCGTTCAAACTGCCGTCTTCCAAAGAAGATATATTATTTTCTATTTTGCCCAATTGTTCCTGCATATTTACGACTTCTTCAAATAATTTATCGACTTCATTATTTAGCGCAATATTCGCTTCTTTAGAATTATCAAAATTATTTTTTAAGCTATAAACTTCATTTTCCAAATTGTAAAGTCTTTCAAAATCTTCTTTAAAAGAATTGAATGCTTCTTCCAATTTTATTTTTTCCGATTCTAAATTATTAATCGTATCGTTATTTTTTATCGATTCTAATTCAAATCTAAAATCTTCGATATTTGCCAAAATTGAATTTTTAAGTTCTTCAATATCGGTTTCGGAAACCTGCATTTTTTCAATAATATCTCTTCCGAAAGCGTCAAAAGAATTTTCAAGTTTAATTTTTTCTTCTTCAAATAAACCCGCCATATTTTCTTTATTCGCGTTTAATAATTCGTATTTGAAAGAGGACAAATATTCTTTTAACTGATTTATCTGCTCGTTATTTAATACGGAACTTTCTATATTTACAAATTTATCGTCAAAATACTGACTAACGGATTCGTATTTTTCGTTAATGTCGGATATTTTTTTGTCTAATTCTTCGGACAATTTATTTATTTTTTCTTCCAGTTTTTCTACAATTTTATTATTTTCGGAAGATTTTATATCGTCAATTTTTTGTTCTAAAGAAATATATTTTTCTTCTATGCCAGATATTTTTTCATCTACTTTTCCATATAATTCTTCTACTTTATCATTATTCGCTAATCCTTCAAATTTTCCTTCCAAATTAGAAATAGCTTCGTTTGTAATATTAGAATTCGCTTCCAATCTTTCTATTGCATTTTCTATATCCACATTCAATGCGCTAAACGATTCTTCTATTTTATTTTCCAACTCCAATTTATCGCTTTTCAATTCATTCAATTTTTCCTCTATTTTATCTTCCGCTTCTTTAGAATATGTTTTTAAATATTCTTCTATGTAATTTTTATCTCCGTTTTCGTTTTTAATTATATCTATTTCATTTTTTATATTTTGAAGATTATTTTCCAACTCGGAACTTGCATTCTCATAAGCCTTATTAAGCAATATTGAATATTCTTCATAATCGGCTCGCAAACTGTCTGCCAATTCTTTTATATCGTCCGTAAATGATGCATTTTCATTATTTCTGTTATGTTCTATATTTTTTATCTCTTCGTTATATTTTTCTATCGCTTCGTTTATAGTTTTATGAATAGACTCTAAATTATTTTCAATTTCGCTATTTACTCTACCGTCTATATTATTAATTCTATTTTCTATATCATTTATTTTATTGTTTATATTACTATCTATGCGTGAATAGATTTCATTCTCCTTCGACTCTATAGTTTTTAACATATCGGATAGAAACTCATTCTTCTTACCTTCCGAACTCTCTATGAAATTAGATATACTTGCTTTAGCTTCTTCTAATTGATTCAATAATTCACTTAAATTACTTTCCTTCCAATCGACTATTCCATTTTCTATACTATCTACTCTATCTTTCAATTCGGCTAGATAATTCTCAAACTTAGTATCCGCTTCTTTTCGTATATTCTCTACCTCTTCTCGCAACTCATCATTAAACATCCTGCGCACTTTATGACTGTCTGACCATACATCTTCAAAATATTCTATCCTCTTCTCCAATCTATCCCTAAAATCTTTATTGGTATCGTTGAAATCCTTGAATACAGAATCTATTCTTTTCTCTATCGCATCAGCTTTATTCATTGAATCAAGCAAATTCTCTTTCACAGACTCGAAATCTTTATTCAATAATTCCAAATCGTTAAGCAATTCCCCAGAATCTGTCGCTATTCTATCTTCAATATTCTCACTGAATACTTTTAATCTTTCAGATAAATTATCAACCTCGCTTCGCAATTCTGAATCCATTCCATCTATCTTATTCTTCAATTCCGATAATTCTTTTTCTAATCCGATTACCTTATCAAAATCTACTCGCAATGACGATAATGAATCTTCCATTTGTGCTTTATTCTCATTCAATAATTCTATCCTGTTATCTTCTTTTATCGTATTCATATCGTTTCGCAAAGATTCTATGCTCGAGATTAAATTACTCTTCTCTTCTTCTAATTGATTCTTTATGTATGTCAAATCGCTCTCGTTATTCGATACTCGATTAAGCAAGTTGTTGGAAAATTCCTCAAACATATTCTCTATCTTCTCTTTCTCTCTATCGAATAGAGTAGGGAGTTCTATCTCGTTCGCTCGCATAGTTTGAGATTTCATTAATTCCAATTCTTCTTTAATATCCTCTATTTGATTAAGTAGTAATTCTTTCTCGCTGTCATACAACTTAACATACTCGTCCCTATCTATCAAAGAACCTTTCATTGATTCTATCGCTCTGTCTATTTCGTTATCTCTATATGATAAACTTTCTTTCAAATATTCTATTTCGTTATTTATATCGCTCTTAACTTCGTTTATTAAATTGGATAAATCTTCAACATATTTCAATTTCTTATCGTAATCCTCGATTATTGACAATACGCTTTCGTTATTGGAGATTAAACTATCCGCTTGTTCTCTAATTCTATTGTCTATGCCTTCTTTCAATTCGTTAAATTCGTTCTTTAATTCTTCAACTCTATTGTTTACTACTTCGTCCGCATAATTCTTCATTTCCGCTATTGATTCTTCAGATTTCGCATTATACATATCTTTTGTTTTTTCAATTAAATCATTAACGCCTTTATATAAACTGTCAAATGATGCATTCAAGGTTTCATTTAACCCGTTTACCTTCTCGTCTATACTTAAACTTGTCTTATTTAAATATTCGTCTATATAATTTGTTTCATTCTCTAAATGCTTCGCTTCTGATTCTTCTCGATTCTTCTCTATCTCATCTTTCAATTGAATAGCATAATCGCTTAATGAATTCTTTTCATTATCATATAATTCTTTAAGTGTAGTAAGATAATTCTCATAATCCTCTTTAATTTGAACGCCGATATTTTCTACTTCTTCCAATATATTTTGATTCTCTTCAAGTCTATGGCTTTCTAATTCGTTTAATTCTTCTCTGTATTTTTCTACCACAGATTCTATTAATTCCTTAAGTTCTTCAACTTTATTATTTATTCCAGATTCAGCTTCACCAAATATATCGTTAGCTTTGTTTTCTATATATTCTCTTCGCTCGTCTATGAAATCGCTTAAGTCTTTTGCCTTGCCTTCAATATTCTCCCGTATATCATTAACATATATATCTATATAATTTAGTTTATTGTCTATATTATTCTTCATATTGTCCGCATTGGAGGAAATCTCATTTAATTTCATCGCCAATGTGTCCATTCTTACCTTATATTCGTCCGTCAAAATATCCGAATGACTCTTCAATTCTTCGTATTCTTTCTTTAATTCGGCAAGCGTAGTTTCAATTTCGCTATTAACTCTGCCGTCTATATTATTAATTCTATTTTCTATATCGTTTATCTTCTCATTAAGATTACTATCTATACGAGAATAGATTTCACTCTCCTTCGCCTCTATAGTTTTTAACATATCGGATAGAAACTCATTCTTCTTACCTTCCGAACTCCCTATGAAATTAGTTATACTATTCTTTGCTTCTTCTAATTGATTCAATAATTCATTCAAATTACTTTCCTTCCAATCAGATATACCACTCTCTATACTGTCCACTCTGGCTCTCAATTCGGTTAGATAATTCTCAAACTTAGTGTCCGCTTCTTTTCGTATATTCTCTACCTCCTCTCGCAACTCATCGTTAAACATCCTGCGAACTTTATGACTGTCAGACCATACATCCTCAAAATATTCTATCCTCTTCTCCAATCTATCCCTAAAATCTTTATTCGTATCATTGAAGTCCTTGAATACTAAATCTATCTTATTCTCTATTAACTCTGCCTTATTCATAGAGGACAATAGATTTTCTTTCACCGACTCGAAATCTTTATTCAATAATTCCAAATCGTTAAGCAATTCTCCAGAATCAGTCGCTATTCTATCTTCAATATTTTCGCTAAATATTTTTAATCTCTCCGATAAACTATCAACCTCGCCTCGTAACTCTAAATCCATTCCAGATATCTTATTCTTCAATTCAGATAATTCTTTTTCTAAACCTATTACCTTCTCAAAATCCATTTTCAATGACGATAATGAATCTTCCATTTGTGCCTTATTCTCGTTCAATAATTCTATCCTGTTATCTTCTTTAATAACATTCATATCATTACGCAAAGATTCTATACTCATTATTAAATTAGTCTTCTCTTCTTCTAATTGATTTTTTATATAAGTCAAATCGCTCTCGTTATTCGATACTCGATTTAATAAATTATTGGAAAACTCCTCGAACATATTTTCTATCTTCTCTTTCTCTCTATCAAATAGGGTAGGTAATTCTATCTCATTTGCCCGCATAGTTTGGGATTTCATTAATTCCAATTCCTCTTTGATATCCTCTATCTGATTGGTTAGTAATTCCTTCTCGCTGTCATACAACTTAACATATTCGTCCCTGTCTATCAAAGAACCTCTCATTGATTCTATCGCTCTGTCTATCTCATTATCTCTGTATGATAAACTTTCTTTCAAATATTCTATCTCGTTATTTATATAGCTCTTTACTTCATTTATTAAGTTAGATAAATCCTCCACATATTTTAATTTCTTATCGTAATCCTCGATTATTGATAATACGCTCTCGTTATTAGAAATCAAACTATCCGCTTGTTCTCGTATTCTATTATCTATACCTTCTTTCAATTCATTAAACTCATTCTTTAAACTTTCTATTGTGGAACTCATAGAATCTCTAACTTCAGATATTTTACTGTCCACAAGTTCGCTGGCATAATTCTTCATCTCCGCTATCGATTCTTCCGCTTTAGCGTTATACATATCTTTTGTTTTTTCAATTAAATCATTAACGCCTTTATATAAACTATCAAACGATGCATTCAATGTCTCATTCAATCCGTTTACTTTTTCCTCTATACTTAAACTTGTCTTATTTAAATATTCGTCTATATAATTAGTTTCATTTTCCAAATGCTTCGCTTCCGACTCTTCACGTTTCTTCTCTATCTCATCCTTCAATTGAATAGCATAATCGCTCAATGAAGATTTTTCATTATCATACAATTCTTTAAGCGTATTGAGATAATTCTCGTAATCCTCTTTTATTTGAATGCCGATATTCTCTACCTCTTCCAATATATTTTGATTCTCTTCAAGCCTGTAATTTTCTAATTCGTTTAACTCTTCTTTGTATCTTTCTACCGCAGATTCTATTAATTCCTTAAGTTCTTCAACTTTATTATTGATTCCAGATTCCGCTTCGCCAAATATATCGTTAGCTTTATTTTCTATATATTCTCTTCGCTCGTCAATGAAATCGCTTAAATCTTTTGCCTTGCCTTCAATATTCTCCCTGATATCATTAACATATATGTCTATGTAATTAAGTTTATTGTCTATATTATTCTTCATACTGTCCGCATTGGAAGAAATCTCATTCAACTTCATTGCCAATGTGTCCATTCTTACCTTATACTCGTCAGTCAAAATATCCGAATGCTCACGCAATTCTTCGTATTCTTTCTTCAATTCGGCAAGCGTAGTTTCAACCTTGCTACTAACTCTGCCGTCTATATCATTAATCCTATTTTCTATATCGTTTATCTTCTCGTTTATATTACTATCTATGCGTGAATAGATTTCATTCTCCTTCTCTTCAATATTCTTAAGCATCTCAGATAGAAATTCATTCTTCTTACCTTCCGAACTATCTATAAAACCTTCTATACTTGCTTTAGCTTCTTCTAATTGATTCAATAATTCATTAAGATTTTCTTCTTTCCAATCAACTACGCCTTTCTCTATATTATCAAATTTCTCTTTCAACTCGGAAATATAATTGTCAAACTTCGTATCCGCTTCTCTTCGGATGTTTTCTACCTCTTCTCGCAACTCATCGTTAAACATCCTGCGAACTTTATGGCTGTCAGACCACACATCCTCAAAATATTCTATCCTCTTCTCTAATCTATCTCGGAAATCTTTATTGGTATCGTTGAAATCTTTGAATACTAAATCTATTCTTTTCTCTATCGCATCAGCTTTATTCATAGAATCAAGCAAATTCTCCTTCACAGACTCGAAATCTTTATTCAATAATTCCAAATCGTTAAGCAATTCTCCAGAATCAGTCTCTATCTTCTCTTCAATATTCTCGCTAAATATTTTTAACCTCTCAGATAAATTATCAACCTCGCCTCGTAATTCCAAATCCATTCCAGATATCTTATTTCTTAATTCCGTTAATTCATTTCCTAATATTGTTACTTTCTCAAAATCAACTCGCAATGACGATAATGAATCTTCAATTTGTGATTTATTCTCATTCAATAATTCTATCCTGTTATCTTCTTTAATCGCATTCATATCGTTTCGTAAAGATTCTATACTTGATATTAAATTAGTCTTCTCTTCTTCTAATTGATTCTTTATATAAGTCAAATCGCTCTCGTTATTCGATACTCGATTAAGTAAATTATTGGAAAACTCCTCAAACATATTTTCTATCTTCTCTTTCTCTCTATCGAATAGAGTAGGGAGTTCTATTTCATTTGCTCGAATAGTTTGAGACTTCATTAATTCCAATTCTTCTTTTATATCTTCTATCTGATTGGTTAGTAATTCCTTCTCGCTGTCATACAACTTAACATACTCATCCCTGTCTATCAAAGAACCTTTCATTGATTCTATCGCTCTGTCTATCTCATTATCCCTGTATGATAAGCTTTCTTTCAAATATTCTATCTCGTTATTTATATCGCTCTTAACTTCGTTTATTAAATTAGATAAATCTTCAACATATTTTAATTTCTTATCGTAATCCTCAATTATGGACAACACGCTTTCGTTATTGGAGATTAAACTATCCGCTTGTTCTCTAATCCTATTATCTATACCTTCTTTTAATTCGTTAAACTCATTCTTTAAGCCTTCAACAATAGAATTTATGGATTCGATTTTATTATTTACTACTTCGTCCGCATAATGCTTCATTTCCGCTATCGATTCTTCTGCTTTAGCGTTATACATATCTTTTGTTTTTTCAATTAAATCATTAACGCCTTTGTATAAACTATCAAATGATGCATTTAATGTCTCATTCAATCCATTAACCTTCTCGTCTATACTTAAACTTGTCTTACTTAAATATTCGTCTATGTAATTAGTCTCATTCTCTAAATGTTTCGCTTCGGATTCTGCTCGATTCTTCTCTATCTCATCCTTCAATTGAATAGCATAATCGCTCAATGAAGATTTCTCATTATCATACAATTCTTTAAGCGTATTGAGATAATTCTCATAGTCTTCTTTTATTTGAATGCCGATATTCTCTACCTCTTCCAATATATTTTGATTCTCTTCAAGTCTGTAGCTTTCTAATTCGGTTAATTCTTCTCTATACTTCTCAACGGCAGAATCTATTAATTCTTTAAGTTCTTCAACTTTATTATTTATTCCTTCTTCAGCTTCCCCAAATATATCGTTGGCTTTATTTTCTATATATTCTTTCTTCTCGTCAATATATTCGGTTATATCTTTTGCCTTGCCTTCAATATTCTCTCTAATATCATTAACATATACATCTATGTAATTAAGTTTGTTATCTATATTATTCTTCATATTGTCCGCATTGGAGGAAATCTCATTCAACTTCATCGCCAATGTGTCCATTCTTACCTTATACTCGTCCGTCAAAATATCCGAATGTTCACGCAATTCATCATATTCTTCTTTCAAATCGTTAAATGTATTTTCAATAATAAGATGGTATTTTGCCGTCATATTATCCAAATCGGTTTTCTTTTCGTCAAATAAATTGTCTATCTTTTCGCCCAAGTTATTATATTTATTTTCTATATCTAAAAATAATTCTTTTTCTTTTTCGTCAGCTTTTTCGTAAACACCGTTAATAGTTTTTTCAAAAGATTCTTTTCCAGTTTCAACTCTATGCATAATATCTTCAAGTTCGTCTTTAATTTTATTCATGCCTTCTCTTTTGCTATTTAAAAGATTTTCAAAAGATTCGGTAGCTTTGATTAATTCGCTATGAAGCATATCGACAATATTATTTTTATTTTTTTCGTTATATTTAATATTGTCATCAACGATATTATTTACTTTATTTTTGAAATCGTCCAAAGAAGTTTCCAAATTATTAATCATATCGTTATGTTTTCGCTCGCTTTCTTCGACAGATTTACGAACATTATCAACGCTTTCGGTTATGGATTTCATTTTAGTTTCTTCATAATTTTCAATCAATTTTTTTAACTGATTAGTCAAATTATTTATATAAGAATCGCCGTATTCCGTTAAATTATTTTTGATTTCGTTAATATTGTTTTCTGCGTCTTTTATTCCGTTTTCCAATTTTTGACTCGAATTGTCGATTAAATCTTTAATATCGGAAGAAGATTTTTCCAATAATTCGATTCTCTTTTCAATATTTTCTTTAATATTATTTTCCGTATCTCTGCTTAATTTTTCTATATTATTAAATTCTTCATTATATTTTTCTTTCAAAACGGACAATTTGCTATCCATTTCGCCCAAATTGGACGCGGTATTTTTGATATAATTGTCAATATTTTCTTCCAAATTAGCTTTTATATTATTATATTGATTTTCTAAATCTTGAATTTTAGCTCCAGCTTGAGTTTCCAAATCCTTATACAAATATTCTTTTTCCAAATTCAAAGAATCCAAAATTTCTTCCTGTTTATTTCCCAATATGGAAGCATACTCCGAAGTTTGATAATGGATTTCGTCTATTTTTTCTCTTAATAAATTTGTTTCGCTTTCGACATCCGCTCTGAGTTCGTTTATTTCGGCAATCAAAGAACCTCGAGCGTTATCTATAGAATATTCCATGTCGTCCTGCGTTTTGGATAAAATATCGTTTTTCAATTTTTCTATATCGTTTGAAATTTCTTCAAATCTGTTTTCCGCTTTAAGCAAAGTTTCTTCGCTCATTCCGTCCAACGCGATAATCAAATCGGATAATTCTTTAGTTTTATTTCTGTAAAGAGTTATTATTCCGTCATTTTCGTTTTCAAGGACATCTCTTATATTATTTGAAAATATTTCTACTTCGTTTAATAATCTTCTGTTTATATCGTCTTTAAGTTCGGTAAAATCCAAATCCAATCGGTTAGTTCTTTCGGCATAATCGTTTACAATGAAATCGGCTTTGTCTTTTATATTGTCTATTGACTGTTCCAAAGAAACCGCTTTTTGTTCGATGGATTCCAAAAACTCTTCTTTATCTTGAGTGATTTTTTCAAGTCCTTCTCTTAAAGAAGAATATAAAATTTCTTTAGTTTTTTCCATTTCGTCTCTAAACTCTAAAACCGTAGATTCGGTTATTGAATTTAATCTATCATGAATTGTGTCTCTTAAATTGATTAATTCGTTTTCGAGTCCGTCTTTAGACTGGCTTAAAGTTTCGTATCTTTCTTCTATGCTTTTTGATTTAAAATTAATTTCATCGGCAAATGAAGAATATTTATTAATAAGTTCCTCTCTGCTTCTTTCAAATAATTCCGTAAGCTGTTCGATATTGTTTTTTGCGGTTCTTTCTGCAAGCTGCGTAAGTTGATTCGTAAATAATTCTTCTTTTTTAGCGACATGGAGTTTAAACTCTTCCGTTAATGCGGAAATTTTTTCTTTTTCTTGTTCTGCCATATCGGTATAACGAGCGTCTCTGTCGAGCAGGTTAGAGGTAAGGGAATCGAATCTTTTATATAATTCCGATTCAAAATCGTTTAATTTGGAATTGTAGGATTCTATAAGTTTATCTTGAACCGAAGAAACATTTTTTTCTAGTTCAATCATTTTAGTTTTTACATCGGAAATTCTTTTATAAGTTTTTTCAATAGTATTTCTTTCTTTTAAAACCGTGTCGACTTTATTTAAAATATCCAAATAAGCTTCTTCCAAAGAATCTACTTGTTCCTGATATTGCGAAACTGCCGCTTTATAATCTTTATATGATTCTATTTTATTATTTAGTTTAGCCAAATCTTCTTCCATAGACTTGCTTATGAATCCCGCTTTTTTAACGGCAATCTCCAAATCTATAGCGTTGTCTCTCACTTCGGAAATTTTTTCTTCTATAATTCCTTCCAGAGCGGCTTTTTCTTCTTCAAAAATATTATTGAAATTACCCGTATTGGAATTTCTTTTATTGTCGATAATCTTGGCGATTCCAACTACTATTATAGGAATTATAAACATTAAAGCAAAGTTAAGAATAGGGAACATAAAAATCTCCAAATTATTTAATTAAGATAAATATATTAACATAATAATATATTATGTTAATATAAATGTCAATACTATTTTTTGAATTTTTTTTAAAAATAAAATCATAAAAATCTTGAAATATTTTGTCAAAATCATACTTGTAAATAATATACATTATGCTAAAAAATAATAAAACAACAGAAAAAACTATAACCCCAAAACGACTAAAAAACCAATTTTGAAATCTCCGCTTCTATATCAATCGAAACCGATAAAATTTTTATCACATTTTCAAAATGTTCGTAATCAATATTTTCGTTTTTATGCGACTTCAAATATTTATCCAAAACCTGATAACCGCCAATTTTATATTCCCAAACCTCTTTATCTACATTTTTAAAATATAAACTTTCATTGACGAATAATTTTTTTTCGTTTTCGTTATAATTTATTTTTGATATCGTTTCGTTTTTATTTTTATTATCTTCAAACATCGGCTCTCCGACTTCTTTTTGTATTTTAGAATTTCCCAAATGCAAATTATAAAGTTCCTCTCCCAATTTTGCGAATTTCAAAAAATCCTCTTTGCTTTCCACGAATGGAATTTTCGGAAAATCGATTTTCAAAAAGTCGAAATATTTTTTTCTATATTCTTTATGAAACAAAACGGCGTAAATATAACCTAAAATTTTTTCGGGTTTTATCTCTCCGTATTTTTTATTTATAAACTCTCTAAACTTCGGCGTAAAATTTTCAATTCTTTTTTTATCGTCATTGCGAGCCTCGACGCCGTAGGCGTGCCTTTGGCAAGAGGCGTGGCAATCTATATTTTGGATTGCTTCACTTGGCAACATGCCCGCTTTAGCGTGTTCGCAATGACTGTCTTTATTTTTCGTTTTATCTCTTAATGCAATTTCTATATCCTCGAACATTCCTCCAACTTCTTCGTTTTCTTCTCTCAATATTTTTCGCACATTCTCCGTATCGTAAATATAAAGCGGGAAAATATAACTTCCAGAACCGACTAAATGCAAATCTATTAATGAATTTGAAATAAAAATATTTGATATATCTTGCAATTTTGTTCCTCTATCGCAAACCAAACCGATATTGCTACTTTCTAAATTGTCATTGCGAGCCGACTTGTCGGCGTGGCAATCTATTTTATTGGATTGCTCGCCAACGGCGGACTTTAGTCTCGGGCTTTGCCCTCGCAATGACAGTAGAAAATGTTCCATTACATCTTTTCTTGCTCTTTCTAATTTTTTATCATCATAATATATAAATCTTTTGTCAAATGGACGATATGATATTATATTTACAAATGAAGAGTTGAACTCATTATAATTTTCTAAAATTTTATTTTTTAATTCTTCTTTATCATTAGCGATTAAAATTGCATCCTTGCTCGTTACAATTCCGACATTAGCAATTCTAAACATATCTTTTACGCTATAGCCTTTATCGTATTCTATTTTTTTATTTTCGTCTTGCGGAACAAATAAGAAAAACGGCGCTTTTAATTTTAATTCTTTCCATTCTATATTATTCAAATTATTATCGAATAAGAATTTATATTTATCTTCCCGCTTGCCAAATAAATCGTAATGATAAACTTTCGCAAGTAAATTTTGGTTGATTGCTAATGACGAATGAGTTTTAGAATTGTCATTGCGAGCCGTGTCTTTGACATCGGCGTGGCAATCCGTTTTCAATGACGAATTTGAATTCTTAACAAAAATATTTATACTCACGCCTTGCATTATGTCGAATACATTTTCGTCCTTTCCGCCATCGGGCGCGACTTCCTTTTTTCTAACATTCCCATGCAAATCCAAAATATATATTTTATCGAAACTCTTTAATAAACTGTATCGCATTCCTCGAAAAGTCGGATTATCCAAAAAAGAATTATTTGAAATAAAGCCGAATATTCCGCCTTCCGCCTGTTTATTCAATTTCATTTCGGCAAATCTTATAAACTTGACATAATCGTCCAAAAGCCATTTGGGATTTTTTTCTTTTTCGATTTTTCCGTTTCGCATTATCGCCAAAGGTTCTTTTTCCAAGCCGTCTTTATATTCGCTTCTAATTTCCTCTTCGAATATTCCTTTATTTGCGCTCGCTCCGCTGTATGGAGGATTTCCCGTTATTATCAAAATATTTTTATCTTTAGTTTTTTGCGCTAGTTCGGTTTCCTTTATCAAATCAACCAATATTGAAAATTTTTCTTTTTCTTCTTTAATGTCTATGGTTTCCAAAGTGTTAGTTAAAAATATATTTAATCTTTCGTCTTCCGACAAACTATAATTAAATTCTTCTTTCAATGTTTGAGATAATTTCAAATGCGCGATTGTATATGGAGCAATCATAAACTCGAAACCGTAGAATTTATTTATAATCTCTTCGGGTTTATATTTTGCCGAATTTTTATCGTAATAACTTAAAGCCTTTCTAAACGAATCGAGCAAAAATGTTCCCGTTCCAGTGGCAAAATCCAAAAGCGTTATCGAATCTCCTTTATTTAAAGCCTCGCCAAAACCTTTATCCTTATTAAAATCTTTCTTCAAAATCAAATCAATCGAATTAATAATAAAATTAACCACGCTTTGCGGAGTATAATAAACTCCTCTTTTTTCTCTAAGCTCGGGATTATAATAAGACAAAAAAGTTTCATAGAAATGCATATAAGGGTCTTTATTCATAATATTATGCAGATTTTTATCTAAAGAAAATTTATTCAATTCTTCGATTATCAATTTTTCGTCTATATTATTATTTATATTTACTATTTCGGTTAGAAGCCAGTCTATAGTTTTTAAATTTTTATCAACTACTCCTTGCAAATCTTTCAAAAAATTACTCATAGCTCTAATAAGCGGAAAAGATTTCGGAATAAATTTAGTCAAATTATACAAATCTATTTTTTCTCCCTTTGCGTTTAATCTTGCCAGAAATAAACTGTAAGTTAAAGTTTGAGCAAAGTTGTCGCAGAAATCGGCATAATCAATTTTAGAATAAATCGTATTTTTAAAAGTTTCGTATAAGGCTTTTATTCTTTCGTTGTCTTCCATTTCAAGCAGGCTGTCTTTTAAATATTTCGTTCTTTCAGCCAAAGCGCTCGCAAATGTTAAAGCGCTGTCTATCTGTTTGGGTTTATGAGATAAAAATAATTTAAAAATTTCAAAAAGTTTATTCGCCTTTTCTTCCAAATTTAATTTTTTAAGTTTCTGCCAATTTTTCAATTCGCTTAATTCTAATAATCTAACCTCCGAAGTAATATTTCCTTTTTTATCTATTCTTACAAATCTTAAATAATCGGTAATTATAATATTGTCGCTTAAATCCAAATATTTTTTAATCTGTTCGCTTTTAATAACCACTTCCAAATTTTCATTTACTCTTTTATTTTCAATATAACCGACTATTAAAGAATTGATTTCAAAACGAAAGTCGGGCGCTCCTCTTCCTTCTTTGTCGTTATTTGGTTCATGGATAATTTTAATAGCGTTATTTTTCGTAGCTTCTGTAATATCGTTTAATAATTTTTCCAAAGCCGAGCGATTCGTATGTTCTTTATCTTTTACGCTCATATCTTTTATTGAATTAAGATAATTATTAACAATTTCAAGCTCTTTCATAATAAATCCTTATAAATCCTTTTTTAATTATGATTATATTGCATTAACAAAAACGACATTATAATAAAATATTTTTTAATAACTCCGCTACAAAATCGTAATTATTCATGCTCATTATATGCGCTTTTTTATGAATATTAATCATATCATTAAATAAGTTTGTGGAAAGTTCGACAGCGACTTTTTTTTCTTCTTCGGCTGATTTTTCGCTTGCCGATTTCAATTTATTAAGCCATTCTTCGGGGATATACGCGCCGGGCAATTTATAATATATAAAATACGCCGTCTTATAACTCAAAACTGGAAAATATCCGGGCATTAAAATCGGTTTTTCTTTTAATCCCGTTTCTTTTAATGGAATTTCGTCTATCCAATTTAAGAATTTTTTTAAAGTTTCGACTTCGTATATCGGCTGTGTGAATATCGCTTTAACTCCGCTTGCCGCTTTTTTTGAAAGTCTCGCTTTAAGCATGTCGTCATTTTTTGAATAGCTGTTTATCGAACAGAAAGGATATATTTTTTTTAGAGACTCTTTAAAAGTAAAATCTCCCGCGCTTTTTCCCGCGTTCAAATTATTTATTATTTTTATTAAAAGTTCCGAATTCCCTTCGAATACTCCCTTTGCCTGTTTTTGATTTCCGTTCACTATCGGGTCTCCCGTCAAAGCCAAAACCATTCTTATATCGAAATAATTTGCTCCGATAAAATCGTTTTGCAATGCTATCGAATTTTTATCTCTCATAGTTTGAGTTATTATAAAAGGTTTTTCGGTTTTCAATCTTTGAGAAAGTTGAAGAGACGCGAGTATGGGAGAAATTTTTAAGTTTGCAAAAGGAGAATCTGGAATAAGAAAAGCGTCAATATATTTTTCTATTTTTGAAGATTCTATTTTTTTAGTCAAATATTCCAAATCGGCTTTTGCTTGAGGCGTCACTTCCAAAGTGAAAGTAAATTCTTTTTCGTTTTCCAATTTATTAATAAAATTTTCTACCATAATTTATAAATTTATTCTTCGTCATCTTTAATTTTTTCAGGCTCTTCTATATAATTTGGATTATCTTTACTCAATTTTTCAATTCTTATTTTCGTCACTATATTTCCGCTCTTTCCAACAACCGTAAAAGAATAATTATTATAATATATCGCTTCGTTTCGTTTCGGCAGTCTTCCGATATAAGAAAATAAAAATCCTCCAACGGTATCGGCATCATCGTCTGGGATTGCGGGCAGTATTCCGAATTTATTAAAATCTTCTATTCTCACTCTCGCGTCCACTAAATAACTTCCGTCTTCGTTGCTCTTCACTTCTTCGTCTTCTTCGTCATATTCGTCTCTAATATCGCCGACTATCTGCTCCAATACATCTTCCATAGAAACTATTCCCGAAAATCCTCCGTATTCGTCTACAACCATCGCTATATGAACCTGTCTTTCCCTGAAATTTCTTAAAAGTTCCATGAGAGATATTGATATTGGAACGAAAAAAGGTTTATGGAGTAATTTTTTCAAATTAAAATTTTTTTCGTCCGTTTCTATCATATCTTTAACATACAAAACGCCTACTATATCGTCAACGCCGTCTTTATAAACTGGAATTCTCGAATTTCCTTTTCCAAGCGCTTTAATAACTTTATCGTAAGGAGTGTCTATCGAAATCATTATAACATCGACTCTCGGAACCATTATCTCTTTTACATTTTTTGTCCTCAAAGCTATCGTATTCGTTATAATCTCTCTTTCCGCTTCGCTTAATGAACTTAAATTTATATAATCGCCGCCGTTTAATTCGCTCTCGTCATTTTTTATTTTTTCTAATAATTTTTTTATTCTCATAATTTAATTTCCTAAATATTTTATATTATATTTTTTCTTTTATTTTTTTATTCTTAATATAAGAAATAACTTTTAAATATAGTTCTTTCATTTTCTTATAATTTTCTTTCAAAGATTTTTCGCTATAATCATGGTGAACTCCGCGCAAATGCAAAATAGAATGAATTATTAATTTGATAATAGTTTTTTTTATATTTTTTTCTTCATATCTATTTTTTACCCATTCATAAGAAATAATTATATCGCCGCCGTCTTCAATATCGCCCGCGGGAAAAGTGAGAACATCGGTTGCCTTATCTTTATTTCTGAATTTTTTATTAAGCTCTCTAATATATTTATCGTCCGAAAAAAGCAAATTAACCTCGCCTTTAATTTTAGCGACTTTTAAAGCGTTTGATAAAAAATATTTGTAATAATTTAAGTTTATATTATAATCGGTTTCGTTAAAAACATTAGCTTTCATAATTTTATTTTTTCATGACGACATTTTTATTTTTGTCTTTATCTTTTTGAGAATTATCTTTATATTTCAAAGTTTCCTTTTCGTTATTATGTTTTATTGGAACTTTCTTTATATCTTTACTAATTTCTTTTCCGTTTTTATTTTCTTTATTTTTGTCGTTTTTATCATTTTTATCGTTATTCGATTTTTCATTTTCATCGGGAAGTTCGGGATATTTTATTCTTTCATGCAAAGAAACTATTATTTTTTGGAAAGAAATTCTCTTTATAGTTTCAATATCTTTTAAAGTAAGTCCGCTGTCGTTTAACTCGCCTTGAGCCATTTTATCGTTTACAATATTTTTTATTAATCCTTCCAAATTTTCTCTTGTAGGAATTTCTATAGTTCTGCTTGCCGCTTCTATCGAGTCAAGTATCATAAGAATTGCCGTAATTTTTGATTGAGGTTTTGGACCAGGGTAAGTAAATAAACTAACATCGACATCTGGATTTTCTTTATACGCTTCGACATAGAAATATTTTATAAGGCTCGTTCCATGATGTTCTTTTATTGCCGCTATAATTTCTTTTGGGAGTTTATATTTTTTCGCTATTTCAACTCCGAAACGAACATGTGATTTAACTATTGACGCCGATAAAGTGGGTTTCAATTTCAAATGTATATTATCTTCTCTATTTGTATTTTCTATAAAATATAAAGGATTTTCTATTTTTCCTATATCATGATAATAAGCGGATACGCAGGCAAGCCTTCCGTCTTCTCCTATTTCTTCGGCGATTGTTTCTACCAAATTTGCCATGTTTATAGAATGGTGATAAGTTCCAGGAGCGTTCATTTGAAGCTGTCTTAATAATGGATTATTCAAATCGGCAAGTTCCTGCAATTTGAAAATGCTCGCCGTTTCAAGCAAATATTCGCATACGGGCAATATTATCATAACCAAAATTGCCTGTATTAGTCCGCTCGTAAAAGAAAGTATAAAAACTATATGATTAAAATGCATATCGTTATTTAAAAACATATTTATAAGAGAAATCAAACTTAAATATATTCCCAAATAAAAACCGAGCCATAAAACTCCGTTTCTATTGCTTATTTTTTTTGAAATTACGGAAACTATAGTCGAACCGATAAATAATGAAAAAGTTTCAAATATTCCCGCCTGCGCCATATTCGCGGCTAAAACCGTTACGCATAAAGTGACTATTGAAGATATTCCTTTTCTTGCTCCGAGTAAAGAATTTAAAATTGCAAACATTGGTATAAAAGTATAAATATAAAACGGCAGAGTTTCGTTTATAAGTCCGTTAGATATATAATTTTTGCATACATAAGCGGTAATCATAATAAATAAATATTCCGAGCAAAATAGCAAATAATTTTTGAAACTCGTATAAAAAGAAACATTGAATCTAAAAATAATAAATCCGAGAGATAGAAATAAAAGAAGAGTAAAAAATATCTGTCCCGTTAAAACCGTAAAATTAAAACTGAAAAAATTATTGTCGTTTAATATATATCTTAATAAATTCGCTTTCTCTTCGGTAAATCTTTCGCCTTTTTCCAAAATAGAATAGCCCGCTTTTATAGTCGTATATATTGGCTCTACGGTTGACGAAACTTTATCTATTTCCGCTTGAGTTCTATCGGAATTGTAAATTAAATTATCTTGCAAAAACGCGCTCATTAAAGAGGATAGAGTATTTATATTGAAAGCGTTAAGTTCTCTGTATTTAGAGCCGATTATCGAGCCTAACTCTGAACGCAAATCTTCTAAAAAACGAACTCGGTTTCTTGGCATTATTTTTTCTTCGATTACGGAATCGTTGAATTTGTAAACAAAAATTCCGTTATTTTGTATAAGTCTTAAAGTTTCTGGATTCAAATTTCTTCTCGATATTATTCCAACTTCCAAAAAATCGTTTATCGTCTCTTTAATTTTATCTTCGTATTCCAAATTATTTAAATTGTCCATTACTGCGTTTGAAAAGACGGATTTATTAATCGACAAATTAAACTTTTCAGAAAATTCGTTATATATTTCGTCCATAGAAATATAATTTGAAACTTCGTCAGTATTATTTGCGTTATATTTTTCGGACGATTCTCTAATAAAAGAAAATACTTTTCCAATATTTGAAATTGCGTCTTCTCTTATATTCATTGGCATTTCAAAAATTGGTCTTATATTCGCTTTGGAATAATTTATAAGTTTTTCCGTTTCTTCTCTATTTTCGTATCTAACCGTTCGTTTCAATTTAAGCGGTTCGTTCACTATTTCGCCGATAGCGGGAACAGTTATATTTTGAGTATAGCTTGGAAAAATCAAAGCTAAAGTTAAAATATATAAAAGCGCCGCTATGATTAATTGAGTTATTTTTTCTATATTCGGAGTTTTATTTATAACCGATTTCATTATTTTTTTATTTGTATTCATTATATTATCCTAATTAAATTTATTTTTATTCGCTAAAATAAAAATTCATAAATTATATAGTATATAAAATAATCTTCTTGTCAATATTACTTTTAATAGCAATTAAACATAATAAATTATAGAAAATCATATATTAAAAAAAGTATCCAATATTATTTTTTCTTTTTTCCATTCGGGCATATATAAAGCCACCGTATTATAAAAATCTTTGCTGTGATTCGGATATATTAAATGAGCGAGTTCATGTAAAATTATATATTCTATAGCATGAATCGGATATTTAATTAATTCCAAATTCAAAACTATATGCTTTTTTGCTATGTCGCATGAACCCCATTTTGATTTTAATTTTTTTACCGTAAATGTTTCGACTTTTAAATTCATTAATGAAGAGTATTTTTTTATTAATTCGTCAAAAAGTTTTATCGCTTCTTTTTTATACCATATATCGAGCAGCAATTCTTTTTTTCTTTTATTACTATTTTGCAAATCATTTTTAATATTGACATACATATACATGATTCTTCCAGCGAGTATAATATTTTCTCTTCTGCTTTTTACGATTTTAAGCATATAACTTTTTCCCAGATAAAAAATTTCGTTTCCGTCTTCGAGTTTTTTAAGCGAAATATCATGGACATTCTTTTTTTGCATCGTTTCGATTCGCTCTTCAATCCAATCTTTTCGTTTTTCCACAAGTTCTTTTATATATTTTTTAGAAACTCTTTTTGGAGCGGTTACATGAATATTTAAATCGGGCTTTATTCTTATGTATATATTTTTTATTCTTTTATATTTTATTATAATTTCGTTCATTTTCTTTTATAACTGGAATTTTTATTTAAAAAATATTTTTTGTCAATACTTGATTTTATAATTTTAAAATATATAATACATATTCAAAACAATTCCAAATCAAATTAATTAATAGAGAGTTTCAAAATGGATATAGCTTTGTTAACCGCCGCAATAATAATAATAATATGCATAATGGCAAATAATGTCTCCTCAAAAATAGGCGTTCCTTCTTTATTATTGTTTTTAATATTGGGAATGATTTTCAATAAAATGTATGATTTCAACGATTATTCTCTTTCAAGTAATATTTGCACGGTTACTTTAATATTTATAATGTTTTACGGAGGATTTGGAACGAACTGGGAATTCGCAAAACCTGTGGCAAAGCAGGCGTTTTTGCTCTCTTTTGTCGGCACTTTTTTAACTTCGATTATCACGGGATTATTATGTTTTTTGATTCTTAAAATAGATTTATTTGAAAGTTTGCTTATAGGTTCGGTTATAGGTTCTACGGATGCGGCTTCCGTCTTTTCAATACTTCGCTCGAAGAATTTGAATTTAAAAGGAGGTTTGGCTTCATTACTCGAACTTGAAAGCGGAAGTAATGACCCTATGTCCTACATGCTTACCGTTATATTTTTAGGCTTAATCGGAAAAACTATAGGAACTCCGTTATCTATAATTATTATGCTTTTTAAACAAATCGTTTTCGCTTTATTAGTCGCGGCTTTAATATCGTATTTGGCTTATATAGTTTTGAAGAAAATTAAATTCGCGATAAACGGACTCGACACGATATTTGTTTTTGCAACCGCGTTATTATCTTATTCTTTATCGGCATCGCTTGGAGGAAATGGATTTTTAAGTGCGTATATAGTCGGAATAGTTTTAGGAAATTGCCATTTCAAAAATAAAGTTATTCTGGTTAATTTTTTTGACGGCATCACTGGGCTTATGCAAATGATATTATTCTTTTTATTAGGTTTGCTTTCCACTCCGCAAAATATACTGCCCGCCGCATCTACCGCCGTTCCCGTAGTTTTATTTATAACTTTTATCGCTCGACCGATAGCCGTTGCAGTTTTACTTACTCCGTTTAAAGTTAGTTTCAAAAAACAGCTGCTCGTTATGTGGGCGGGATTAAGAGGAGCCGCTTCAATCGCTTTTGCAATATTCGTAATGGGAAGTAATATAGAAGGAATAAATTACGATGTCTTTCATATAGTCTTTTTTCTTGCAATAACTTCGATATTATTTCAAGGAACTTTTTTGCCTTTGATAGCGCGAAAATTAGATTTGGTTGATTCCAACGAAAATGTATTGAAAACATTTAACGATTATGTGGACGATTCGGATATGCAATTAATTCAAATAACGATTCCTCCGTCTCATCATTGGGTTGGCAGACAGATTAAAGATATAGAATTTCCCGAAAATTCGATTGTCGTTACGATTGAAAGAGGCGAAAGCACGGTTATTCCAAACGGAAATACGACTATTGAAAAAGGCGATATAGTTATTTTGAACGCAAAACGAACGAAATATTACGATATAAATTTGAAAGAAATAATTATAAACAATCATCATCCTTGGAAAGATAAAGAACTTAAAGATTTGCATTTGGCTAAAAATAATTTAGTCGTTATGATAAAGAGAGACGGCGGAACGATTATCCCGAGAGGAAACACTACGATAAAACAGAACGATATTGTTTTACTTCGCGAGGTTTAATTTTATTTTTATTTTTTATTTAATAACCAAAGAATTATAAAGTTCTATCGTTTTGTCGGATAAATATTGTTTTTTACTCAAAACGAAATTTATCGATTCCAAAACTACTTCCAAAAATGTTTCGTCAAAATCAATAAAAATTTTTTCTCTGATTTTATTTGCCGTTTCAATTTTTCTTGTCGGCTCAAGATAATCGGCGGCATATATTATTTTTTCAAGCATACTCATATTTCCATGCCCAACCGTATGACTTTCGATTGCATTTAAAATTTCTTTATCTTTTATTCCGAATTCGTTTTCCGTAATAATCGCGCTAACTCTTGCATGAAGCAAAGCACCAGTTATATAATTAGGATATTTTTTATTATCGCATTCGAATATTATTTTTTTCATTTCTTCGTCTTTATATCTTTTTCCTAAATCATGACATAAAGCGGCAATGGAAGTTTTATAATCGTCAATATTATATTTTTTGGAAATTTGAACGGCAAGCTCTCTCATTGAAAGTATATGTTCTTCTCTAAAAGGAAGATATTTTTTTATATATTCGATTATTTTATTTTCCATTTCGTTAAATTTACTCATAATATTAGAATACTTTAAAATCTAAAAAATGCAAATTTATTAAAATTAAACAACAACGGTTTTTAACCCATTGTTTATAAAATTTAATAACGATAGATTTCAACGCATTGTTTAATAGATTTTCATTATTGATAAAATTCTTTTTTTTTATATAATCAATTAATCAATTATTAATTTAATATTTTATAATATAGGATTAGACATGCAAAATTATTTGGATTTACTAAAAAAAGTTTTGGAAGAGGGCGAAGAAACTTTAGATAGAACGGGAGTCGGCACAAAAAGAATATTCGCTCCGCAGTTAAGATTTAAATTTGACGGAAATAAAATACCTATAATAACGACAAAAAAAATTTTTATGAAAGGCGTTATTGTGGAGCTGCTTTGGTTTTTGCAAGGTTCTACTAATATAAAATATTTGCTTGAAAATAATGTTCATATATGGGACGAATGGGCGGACGATATGGGAGAGCTTGGTCCCGTTTACGGCAAACAATGGCGGGCTTGGGAAACGAAAGAAGGCGGTAAAATCGACCAAATTTCAAATATTATAAATTCTCTCAGAAATAATCCTGCAAGCCGAAGAATAATTTTGAACGCTTGGAATGTCGGTGAAATAGATAAAATGCATCTTCCTCCATGCCACATGATGTGTCAGTTTTCGGTTAATTCAAAAGGAGGAATAATAACTCATTTATATCAGCGTTCGGCGGATTTGTTTTTGGGAGTTCCTTTTAATATAAGTTCTTACGCTATACTTACGAGACTTCTTGCGATGCATAGCGGACTTTATCCTTCAGAATTGATTATGACTTTCGGAGACGCTCATATTTATAATAATCATATCGAGCAGGTAAAAACTCAGCTTTCACGAGAGCCTTACGAACAAGAGACGGAATTATTTATAAACGAAGCGCCAAATATTTTTAGTCATGTTTACGAAGATTTTAAAATTGAAAATTATAAATTTCATCCCGCTATTAAAGGAGAGGTGGCAGTTTGATTATCTCATTAGTAGCGGCGGTTGATTCAAAAAATGGAATAGGCTTAAACGGAAAAATGCCTTGGGGACATATAAGAGAAGATATGGAATTCTTCAGAGGGCTAACTACAGGTTCTACCGTTATAATGGGAAGGGTAACTTTTGATTCGCTCGGAAATAAACCTTTGCCAAACAGAAGAAATATCGTAATATCTTCAACGGCAAATGTCAAATATTATTTTAAATACAATAATCTTTTTTACGAATCTTCTTTGGAAAACGCTTTATTAAGATTATTAAACGAAGAACAGATTTTTATAATTGGCGGAGAGTCGATTTATAAAAAAGCGATTGACTATGCCGACAGAATTTTTTTGACTCATATTGATAAAGATTATCATTGCGACAGATTTTTTCCAAATGTGGACGCAAATATTTTTAGAAAAGAAGAATTAAAAAATTTTGAATATAATTCTATCGATGTAAAAATTTGCCAATATACAAGAATTTTATGGAGTTGATAAAATAAAAGATAGGACTGTGAGCCGCCTGCATGCAATAATTACTCATTGCATAGTTTATCCTCAAAGCTCAAATCCTATCCGTATATTTAATATAGTCGATTAATTTCAAAAAGTCAACGGCACAAAAAATATTCAGTTTATAAACGAAAAGTAAAAAATAAAAGAACGAGACTTCCAGAACCACACATAACAATCGCTCATTATGTAGTAATAACCCTCTACTTGGAAATCTCGCTTTTATATTTAGTATAGTTAATTATTTTTTAAAAGTCAACGGTTTTAATAAAATATGTATAAAATCTTGCAAACTTTTTCCGCTATTTTCCTGTATTTTCCTATATTTTCCGCTATTATTTATATTTTATTATACCGCCGACTGCGAGGCAATATTAGCGTTTTTCTTCCATCTGTCCGAGTAATAATAAGTTAAACTTAAACTCATATTTATAAAATTAACTATCGCCATAGAAGTCCATATTCCAACTACGCCGATTTTTGAAGATAAAAAATAAGCCAAAGGAACTCTTATCATAATAAGAGCGATAAAACTAAACAACATAAGAGTAAAAGTTTTTCCCGCTCCGTTAATCACTCCGTTTGTGGCGAACATAACCGAAAGAAAAATAATAGAAGGCATAACTATATACATATAACTTTTTGTATATTCAAAAATACTCATGTCGCTTGTGAACATTCTTACTATTAATCTTGGAAATAAAACCGTAAATAAAGCCATAAAAGACGAAATGCATATTCCCATTATGCATCCCGATTTATATATCGCTTTTATTCTATCCATTCTATTCGCTCCGATATTTTGAGCAACCATAGTCGCAATTGCCGCAGATAAAGCCATCAAAGGCAGAAACGATAAAGAATCTATTCGCATATTAATCGCGACTGAAGCGGACGCGGATTCTCCATAACCGTTTATTAATCTACTTAAGAAAAACCAGCTTATAGAAACTATTAACTGCATAGTTGCAAAAGGCATTCCTATTTTTAATATAAGTTTTGTTATTTTTAAATCAAAAACTATTCTTAAAGGATTCGCTCTAACTATACTGTCTTTCATTTTCAAATATATCATACTAATGACTACGGAAACAAATTGAGAAAATACGGTAGCGTAAGCGGCGCCGTCAAGTCCCATTTTTGGAAAAGGTCCTATTCCCGCTATCATTAAAGGGTCTAAAATTATATTTAATATAGAAGCTATAGCCAGAAATATTAAAGGACGGACGGTATCTCCTATTCCTCTCAATAAAGCGGCTATTAAAAAATAATAAAACATGAAAGGAAAACCTATCATACTAATTCTAAAATAACTTACCGAATATTCCATTATACTTTCGGAGGCTTGAGAAACTTTCACTAAAATAGGCGCTAATATATATCCGATTAAAGACAAAGCTATAGAAGTTATTACGCTTATAGTCGTTGCCACTCTCGAAATATATAAAACCGAATTATTATCGTTCGCTCCAAAATACTGTCCGACTAAAATATTTCCAGCGACTGTGATTCCAGAAGCTATTGCAAGAAGCATTAATATTATTGGAAAACTAACGGCGATTGCTCCGAGTCCGCTGCTTCCAACCATCTGCCCAATCCAAATTGTGTCGACAATGTTGTAGGCGATATTTAAAAGATTGGCAAGTATCATAGGAACTACCAATTTGATTAATCCTTTATTGACATTTCCGCTTGTGAGTTCGAGCATTTTAGAATTATTATCCATTTTAAAATCCCTTGTTCGTTAATTAAAAAATTAAATAAAAAAATAATTATAAAATAAAATTAAAAATTAAACTTTAAAATAAGTATTAAAACGGCGTAAGCCCAAATTTGCAAATAAAAAATAAAATAAGATACTTAATAAAAGCAAACGATATTGTATATGTTTTTTGAAAAAATGCAATTAAGAATTATTCATTAAACATTTAAATTATTAATTTCAAAATACACGGGCTTAACCATTGAA
>NZ_JBNMIZ010000005.1:0-34123 GCF_050873525.1 Brachyspira sp.
AAAAAATTTATTTAAAAAATTTAACGACTGTATTTTTGTATTATAAACCGAATATAATAATTAATCAATAGATTTTAATTGAAATATGGTTTATAATAATTCATTATTATTTTTATTTTAGTTTAATTAGTTTTATTAAGAGGTTATCAATGAACGATTTAGTAAAAAAATATATCGAATACGCAAAAGAAAAATCAAATGTGGACGAAGTTTTAAATAAAAAATTAATCTCTCAAAACGAAAACTTTTTAAAATTAAAAGAATATTCAAAAAATAATCATGAAGAAGAATTTGAAATTTGCAAAGCGCTTTCCTTAGAATTAGAAAATATGGATATTTTAAAATCCTACAGCGCCGCTAATTTTATCGCTCATGCATTTTATCATACCGACAAAATTGACGAAGAGATTGGAAAAAGAATCATAGATTTATTTTATAAAAATATTGATTATGCCTGCAGATTTATTGAAAATGTTTCTCAATTTTATAATGTGGACGAAGACGAATTAACCGAAGAAGATTTTGCAAATTTAAATTTGGAAATAATGTATAGACTCGATTATAAATCTTTGGAAGCGTTTTTAGGAATCGATATGATGGTTGCTCCGATAATGACGATTACCTGCGGAAGTCTTCCGTTAAGAAAATATTTTAAAAGTTTAGAGCCTGTCGAATATATAGAATATTTGGAAAATTATAATAAAGGTTTGGGTTATTTGCATGTCGCCGCCGAATCCTGCAATATTACAAAAGTATTAATTTTATCTCCGAAAGTTGAAAGAGGATTTTTTATCGAAACCGCCGATATAAGCAACTGTTATTATCTCATAACTTTAATGGAAGCGGAATTATATAAAAAAGATTTACTTAAAAGATACGGAATTGAAGGATACGAATTTAACGAAACGATTTACAATATCGCTACGGGAAAAGAATACCCGAAAGAATTTATCGAAGCTCAAGCGCATCAGCAATATTATACAATATACGCTTTAGGCAAAGACGGAAAATACAAAATAGAAAACGAAAACGGAGAACTCGATTTGAATAATATAATTTACGGAGATATGGGACCCGAAGAAATTCCAAACGATATTGAAAATACGCATATAATTATTATGGACAGCGATGGAATGTGGAATAAAGCGATTAAATGGGAAATGAATTATTTTACAAAACTTCATCCGAAACTTAATCCTTATCTTAAAATTTTAAATGAAATTTCTGACGAAGAATATAAAGACTGGATTAATAAAATAAAGGCTTATAATTCATAATAAATATTATTATATAAAATTTACGGAGGTTTTAAAAATGCAAATAGATTCAAAAACAATATTGACGGGATTATTCGCTTCGCCTTCCGCTCACAGCATATCGCCGATAATTCATAATAACGCTTTTGAAAAATTGGGATTAAATTACGCTTATTTGTCTTTTGAAGTGGGTAAAGATAATTTGAAAGATGCCATTCAATCTATAAAAACTTTAAATATGCGCGGAGTCAATCTCTCTATGCCGAATAAAAAAGAGGTTATTCAATATTTGGACGAAATTTCTGAAACGGCAGAACTCTCTCAAAGCGTAAATACTATAGTTAACGATAACGGAATTTTAAAAGGCTACAGCACGGACGGTAAAGGTTTTTTCAAATCGTTAGAAGAAGAAAAAATATTTATAAAAGATAAAAATATAACGATTTTGGGAATGGGCGGCGCTTCGATTGCAATAATATCACAGGCAATATTCGAGGGAATTAAAAATATATTCGTATTCAAAAGAGATAAAAATTGGGAAGAGCAGAAAAAAATTTTGGATAATATTGCAAGTAAAACTAATTGCAATATAGAATTAAATTCTCTGGAAGATAAAAATATTTTGAAAAGAAAAATTGAAGAAAGCGATTTACTAATAAACGCGACAAGCGTTGGAATGAAAGAAAATATTTCTTTAATAGAAGATAAAAATTTTTTTAGAAAAGATTTAACGGTTTGCGACATTATTTATAATCCTGCGAAAACAAAATTGCTTCAAATAGCGGAAAAAGAAGGATGCAAAATTATAAACGGAATTGGAATGCTTTTATATCAAGGCGCTTTGTCTTTCGAGCTTTGGACTAATAAAAAAATGCCCGTTGATTATATTAAAGAAATTATATTTAATCATTTTAAATAATTTAAATTTAATAAAGGTTATAAAAATGAAAAATATTTTAAAAATTAAAAATATTAAACTTGGAAACGGCGCTCCGAAAATATGCGTTCCCGTGATTGAAAAAACCGAAAAAGAAATTATTAAATACATAAAATATATAAATAAATTGCCAATCGATATTATAGAATTTCGAGCGGATTTTTATTTGGAAGATATTATTGAAAGCGAAGAAAAAAATATAAACGACAGTCTGATAGATTTATCAAAAAATATAAAAAAAGTAACTAATAAACCGATACTTTTTACGATTAGAAGCGATAAAGAAGGCGGGAAAATAAAAAATAATTTCTATAGTAAAATAATAAATATTTATAAAACGGTTATAGAAAATAAATGTTTCGATTTAATCGATTTGGAAATTTTGAACTTAAAAGAAAAAGATATAAAAAATATAATAAAACTTTCAAAAGAAAAAAATATAAAAACTATATTATCGAATCATAATTTTGATAAAACCCCTTCAAAAAAATATATAATTTCGCTAATAAATAAAATGATAAAATTGAAATGCGATATTGTGAAAGTCGCCTATATGCCGAAAAATAAAAAAGATGTAATCATTTTGCTTGAGGCGATAAGTGAAATAAAAGATTTTCCAATAATTGCAATATCTATGGGAAAACTCGGAACAATTACAAGAATATTCGGCTCGGTAATTACATTCGCGTCCGCTAAATCTTCTTCGGCGCCAGGACAACTCGAAGCTATGAAATTAAAATACATTTTGGATAATATTTACGATAATTTTATTTAAATTTTTTCTTTAATATATACTGATAAAAATGCATTTTCCGATTATAATTAATAATATATTTTTGAATCTTGAAAATATAAATAAAAATTATGAGAGGATTAAAATGAAAAATATAGCTTTAATTTTATCGGTTATTTTTGCAATGGTTGTTGCATGCGAAACCACTCCAAAAAAAACTACGCCAGAACAAAGCGCAGGACTTAAACTTCCAAACGGAGTAAGCGTTAGAGAAACTCCAAGAGGAAGCGTTTTGAATTTGGCAAATAACAGAGAAGTAAAATTTAGTTTCGACAGAACCGTAGAAATCGGCAGTTATGAAGACGCTTATAATTTGGTTTATCAAGTAATTAACGACAATCCTGGAATAAGAATAATGGTCGAAGGTAATTCGAGTAAAGAAGGACGCGCTCGATATAATTATAATTTGTCTCAAAGAAGAGCCGATAAAAGTTATAATTATTTGATAAAATTGGGAACTCAAAACAGCAAATTATTGAAAAACGCTTTCGGAGAAGCTTTGCCAGAATATTCCGAATTGGAAGCAAATAGAAGAAGCGAATTCATAATTATAATGAACGAAGACGATTTGAAAAAATATAACGATTTTGCTAAAACGCTCGATGTTAATAAAGAAGTCGAATAAATTTTAAAAATTAAATTAGGTGAAACTTTATGAAGAAAATTTTGTTGATTTTTATTTTAATAATTCCTTTAATAGTCGTAATTTCATGCCAAACTACTCAAGATGCAGTTGTGGAAGAACCTCAGCCAGTTCCTACGCCTCCTGTAGAAGAAGCAGTTGAGGAAGTAGTCGAAGAACCGATAACGAATAGTAACGAATTAATTTTTCCAGCGGGAGTTTCAATAAGAGAAACCGAAAGAGGAAAAATACTCGTTGTCGACACAAAGGCAATATACGATTTTGCTTCGACTAATATGCCAGCAAATGTTCCAATTTCATTGAGACAGGTTATGGAATTTATGAATATGAATCAAAATGTCAATATAATAGTAGAAGGACATACGAGTAATATCGGCATAGCTTATCCTTACAATTATAATCTTTCCGTTGAAAGAGCGAGAAACGCTAAATTGTATTTGGTTAATAGCGGAATTGCCGAAAACAGACTTGTAGAAAGTCCTTTGGGAGAATCGCTTCCAGAATATCTTAATCAAGATGATTTGAGAAGAAACGAATTCGTGGTTATAACGAACGATGACGATTTTAGAGTTTATAATAACTTTGTATCGAGATTGGATGTGCGAAAAGAAACGACATATATGGGAAATTAATTTGATTTAAGAATTAAACCTCATGTGAAATTTTTGATAAAAAGAAAATTTTACATGAGGTTTTTATTATCAATATAAGAAACTTAAATAATTATGATTTTAGAGATTTTTAAAGAACTTCAAATTTTATTATCCGATTTAGTTTTTTCTGGCGCGGATAATATTGACGATTCTTTTATAGAAAAAATAAATTTAATCGAAGAAAAATTAAATAAATTTGAAATAAACTTTGCAAAAAATTTGATAAAAGATTTAAGCGACTTCTTAAAAGAATATAAAAAAAGCAAAGATATAAAAAAAGTTTCTGCAAGTATTTCTAAATTGGAATTTTATTTAAGTTATGCTTTATTTTATTCTGCTAATTAATATTTAAAAATTAAAAATACTCTGTTCTTTCTTCAAAACATAAGGCTTCTTATCAACTATTTTATCATTATTTTCATCTATGGTATCGCATAATATCGGCGAGTTTTTATCGTAATTTTTTACCATTTCTTTTATTTTACTCTCGCTATAATTCGCATAACAATAAACGCATCCGCTTAAGCAGGTATTGTAAGCCCCAATATCGAAACTCTCCACGCAACCGCAAGGCAGTCTTTGATTTTTATCTTTTTTGGCGTTAATATCATAGCCTATTATTTCGGAGATTAATTTATCGTCTATACATTTCGCATGCTCTATTCCAAAATCTTTTAATTCAATTTCTTCGGCGCAAGTTTCTATTTTTATATTGCAAACTTTTCCTACTTCCGATATATGTTTTGACAATTCTATTATCGAGTTTGTATCTTTATTAATATCGTAAAATTTAACTTCTTTCATGTTTATTTTTACTTTTGAATAAACATCCATAAAACTTATTATGCATCTTTCGGTATATCCGTTTAATGTTTTTGCAATTTTTTCAAAATATTTTTTATGATAATCTAAATCGTATTTATCGGTTATCATTATCGGGTCGTATCTCCATATAACTTTTTTACTTCCTATTTTGTCAGATAATTTTTTGAAAGTATCGAATATTTTTTCTTTTTTTGACGGAATATTTTTTTCTATATCCACTCCGTAAGAAGTCAAAGTAAATTGAAAATAATATTTATAATTTTTTATCAAATCCAGTTTATCAATCATAGGCTCTGGATTTTTACTCCAAAATACTATACAATCAACAAACTCCTCCGACAGATTTATTTTGCTTACTTGACGAATATTTATAGGATTTCTCACATAAACATATTTTTCTTTAATCCTATTAAAAAACCAATCCGAATAGTAGGAAGGAATATCGGTTCTTCTACTTGCGCTTATTATCATTTTTTTATTATATATTATAATTCAAATAGTTGTCATTCCGAGCCGAACTTGTGAAGCGTGGCAATCCAAAATGAACGAGTAGAAGTAATTAATTAACTTATCGTAATTTATTAAATTTTTTGTTATAAACAGTTATTATTTTAAAATATCAAATTCTTTTTCTTTTTCTACAAACCAATTCTTACTTATTTCATTATCATCACTTTTTGGTTTTGGATTTGCATTATTAACTTTAAATAGCATTGGAATATTTACTGAATTACCAAAGATTAATGCATGTTGAGTAGGAATAGACGGGAGTTTTTTGAGTATATTGTCTGAAATATGAGGCGTCATTTGTCTAATATGTGATAAATCATCTGGATTTTGAATTCTATGAACAATAAAATTATTGCATTGTGAAAGCACAGTTTTTGATAACTCACTTGGGCGTTGAGAAGATATAAGCAAAAATAAACCATATTTTCGCCCTTCTTTTGCTACTCTGTCAAAAATTTGATTTGCTCTTAAAAAAGTATATTTAGAGTTATAGGCAATATATCGATGAGCTTCTTCTAAAACTAAATTTATAGGAAAATGATTTCTTGTATCTGTTTGCCTTAAAATATCAAAAATTAGTCTTGTAATAACTGCAGACACAACTTCTACAATTTCATCCTCAACGGAGTTTAAATCAATTATGATAATCTGTGCTTCTTTTTTATTTTTATTAGATATTCCTAATAAATTTTTTAAATATTCTTCTTTGACAATTCCATTGTTTTCCTTAATAAAATTAAATTCATTTCTATATTTAATAACTTGAAATCGAGTAATTAGAGAGGCACAATAAGTTCTGATTTGCCTATTACCATAAGCCTCTTCATATAAAATAGCCATATCTAAAGCTTCTTCTAAAAAGTCAAAAGTAAAAGATTCTCCTTCATTAAAATTAAAATGAGGTAGTTCTATTTTTTCTTTTTTAATATAGTTTTGCATAGTCGTAGTAAATGACTCTTCTGAATTTTTATCAGAAAAATTACCAAATTTTGAATCGTAACCAGATATTGTTTTATAATCTCCAAAATCGCCTCTTTTAAATAGGGCTTGTATCTTCTGATACTTTGAAACAGGAGAATCTGAAGAATTATAACATTCTAAAATACAAGAAGCTAAAATATGATTTTTTATTTTTTGTTGTTCTTCTTTCTTTGAATTATCTGAAAAAAGTTTTACAAATCTTAAAGCATTTCTGAGTATAGGTAACTGTGTTTTTTCACTTGCTCCAAGCAAAAGTTCCCATTCTTCAATATTTAATAAATAATGTGGTAATGTAAATTTTTCTTTCTCTTTTACCTTATCATTAATTGTTAAATATTTATAACTTATTTCATTATTATTTTTATTAATATTTTCAAATGCTTGCTTATATTCTCCATTAACATCAAAAAATATAAAAGTTGATCCTACAGCTGAAAATTTTTCTTTTTCATAAAGTTTTTGTATCATTGATGATATTGTGCAAGATTTTCCACTACCAGTATTTCCCAAAATTGCAGAATGCCCACCAAAAAATTTATTAATATTTATTTTCACACTATAATCTGGAAATATGGCTGAATTTCCTATTTCTAATACATTTAATATAGTTTCATTTCTATTTTGGTTTGCTTTTGTTTCAATTTCTACAACTTTAAAAATACTATCTAATTCACTAGCCTTAATATATAAAACATCAGTATAAAGTGTTGGATAAATTGAAACCCCAAAATTAAAATTACTGTCAGTTAATGTTCCAATAGGCAATACTTCAATAAATTTATTAGAATACACTTTGTTTAATTCTTGCTCTTTTGCACTCATTGTGCTTGTAGTATCTTTTTCATATACACCAGATACTTCCGCCACGATATAATAATTTTGATATGGAATTATTACATAACTATTTATTTGGGCAAAGTAGTGTATATCATCAAAACCATTAATATTAAAATTCTTAATTCCACTTAAAAGTTCAACTTTAAATCTATCGGTTTCAATAGAAACAATTTTTCCTATAATTCGAGTTTTATCATCTTTAATCATTTTTTATTCTCTTTATATAAAAATTCTTTAACTTTTTCTAATTGTATTTCTATTCTATCTTGTTTGGAGTCAGGTAAAATAGACTCTACAAAATTATTAAAATAATGAATATTTTGTTTATTATTATTATTACCATAAATAAACCAAATCCTATTATCTTCTAAATTAAAAAGTCTTTTTGTATTATCATTTACATCTTTATCTCCAATTACAATTAACCTAAAAGTTGGGATAGTTAAAGCTTGATAAATAATATTATTAATATGTTCATCTCCAAAACTGTATCCGATAACAATTAATATATTATTAGCTCTCATTAGTTTCTTTTGGAATTCTCTAAAAATATCAGAGTAAGGAGAACCGAAGCTTGAATTTTGTTTTGTAGGCGTTGGATAAATCATAATTGAATTATCGTTATCTTTACAAGGTTTTTGAATTTCTTTAATTTTAAATAAGTGTTTATTATCTTTATCTTCAATCCAACTAATAGAACCATGTAATTTATAGAGATATATAAAGTTATCTATAATATTCCACTTGTTATAATTTAAATCCATTTGCTCCGCAAATGCATAGCTAAATATAGAAGGATTAAAAAATCTTTCTATCATACCAGAAAAACCATTGCAATAAATTATTCCAAGCTCATCTAAAGCACTTTCATTAAATAAATCATAATTTGTAGTAAATATATTAACCTTTGGAAGATTAGAATCACGCATAAGTATTTTACGATAGAATTTTTTATATAATTCCTTAACTTTTTCACTTTCTATATTACATTTATCAAAAATAAAATTTTCAATAAATTTTATAAGTTTGTTAACTTCATTTGGTTCATTGTGAATTTTGGAAATAAAACTATGAGCAAAAAGAATTTCCATTAATTTTTCTAAATTTTCTTTAATTTCTTCAATATTGCCTAAATTAAGTTCTTCAAAAATATTTTTTATTTCATCTTTATCATTTTTTAGTGTTTTATAAAAACATTTTGCTAAATCTTTCATAGTAGGAATACCTAATTCATCTTGATTTTCTTTATAAGAGGAACATCCTGCACCGAATAAAAATGATAAATTTTGTGTATCAATAACTTTAAGAAATTCATTTTGTATATATTTATTATTTTCTTCTTCCTTTATTTTTTCTAAACAATTAATTTTTCCTTTATAAAAATAAATTTGCGATTTTTTATTATTCTTCATTTATTAATTACCACCTATTACCTGTATTTCATTATCATTTATATTATACAACCTATAAACTAAATTATCAATTTCCATCTCAATTTCAGACACATCCGCATTGAAATTTTTACTTTTAATCTTCAAAATTTCATCAACATTATTTATAATTTTATCAGACAATTTTTTATTTTTAGTATCTATTTTTGGAATAGTCATATTTTCTAAATTGTATCTATAATGCCTCCAATCTCCGCCTCGCTAACCTTATCGCTACTAACCAACTTCTCAAATTTTCCATCTCTCAAAATAGCGTCTATATCAATCTTAAGTCCGCCCCTAATATTTTTATCATAATCGCAAATAAACTTAATATTCTTTATTTCAAATTCATACAAAAAATGAAGTAAAAAACAATCGAGTAAATCAATATCCGTTATTTAGCTTTTTCAATAATCCTAATTTCAGACTTTGACAAACTATATAATTCATAAACTAAATTGTCAATTTCATTTTCAGATTTATTCGTATTGGCGTTAGAATTTTTTTCTTTAGCTTTAATTATCCTGCTTGCTAAACTAATAATTTTATTTGCTAATTTTTTATTATTGGAATTTATAATAGGAATTGGCAGCTGTTTTAAATAAGGTATATCGTATCTTACATAACCGCATGCCAAATGAGTAGCTCCAAAATAATATTTATACCAAAAATCGGCAAGTTTTGAATTTAATATTCCAAGAATATAATAAGGATTTTCTTTTAAATCTACCATTAAAGTCGATTTTCCCATATAAAATTTATTTATATCAAAACTCGCTTGAATATTTTTTGTCATTCTCGCTATAACGATTTTAGGCTTTTTAAAATCTTCTTGTATATTTTGCGAATAAATTTCAGTCGGTATATATTCTTCCTGCCAAACGATAGAATATCTTTTTATATCCGCCGTTTGTATAATAGGCTTATAATTTTTTTGTTTTGATTTACTTAACTTTTTAAAATCGCTTAATAAAATTTTCTTTTTTCCATATCCGCTTTGAGAAGTTCCCCATTTTAGAACTCCAATCTCTCCTAATTTTTTAAAAGGCATTTTTTTAAAATTAATTTTATGTTTCGACAGATTAATTGATAGCTGCTCATTTTTTGCATAAGTCTCTATATTATGAGTATGTTTAAAATCATTGTCTTTCCATAATATTACTTTTATAGAACCTTGTTTTTTATTTTTTCTAAATTCGTATATAGTCGGATATGTGGAAGCGGCGTCAAAAACTTTAATATAAGAACAGTCGACTATATAATTAATGCATCCTTTTTCCAATAATAATTTTCTCGTTCCGTAAGCAAAATCGGACTGCAACATTGCAATAGGATTAATAAAAGTTAATATTCCGTTTTTGTTTGCAACCTCAATTCCTTTTTCTATAAAATAGCAAAAAATATTCGGACGATTTGAATTCTTATTTACCGCATAATTTTTTGTTCTATTAATCGTGCTTTCGTCTATTTCTCTATAATCAATATAAGGCGGATTTCCTATAACCAAATCGAATCCTATAAAATCTCCGCTTTCGTTCAATACTTCGGGAAATTCGAGCCTCCATTCAAAAGCATTCTTATATTCTTTACCGCTCAAAACCGAATCCAATTTTTTTCTTAACACTTGTATTCTGCCGTAAGATTCAAAAGCTTCCTCTTTTTCGTTTTCGTTCAATTCTTCAATTTCAAGTAAATTTTTCGTATAGGTTAATCCGCTCAATAAATTTTTATCGTCAATTAAATACATGCCGTATTTATCAATATGGAATTGAATTTCTTTTTCAAGGCTGTTTATAGTTTTCGGGTCTTTCAAATTAAGAGTTAGATTTTCTTTTATTTCGTTAATTTTTATTTCAATTTCTCTTTTGGAATGTTTAGAATTTTCGCCGTCCGCATTCTTATATTTACTAACGAGGCATTTATAATCTTTAATTAATTTATCTATCTTCGGAATATTTTTTAAAGAATCCCGCAAATCGAATCTTGAAATTATAGAATTTCCGCATTTAATATTTATATCAATATTCGGCAAAGTTTCCAAATATTTATTTTGTATATCTTTGTAATAACTGTATTTTAATAATTCTATCCAAAGTCGCAGTTTCGTAATCTCGCAGGAATTAGGATTAATATCAACTCCGAAAAGATTATTTTCTATAATTTCTTTTTTAGCGAAAAATATCGTCCGCTGTATTTTATGCGCTTCCATATTCTCATGTTTCGGGCGCTTATAATTATGAATATTATTTTCAGAATCTTTAATCACTATTTCATCGTTTTTAAGTTGCAAATAAATATCTTTTAATTTCTTGCCGTCTTCGTCTATAAGAAGTCCCAACTTATATTTTATTAATAATAATTCGTTCAATGCGGAAACCAAAAAATGCCCGCTCCCAACCGCAGGGTCGCATATTCTAATTTCATTAAAAATCTTAATCGCTTTATCAAAAGTTTCTTTATTCGTAATAAATCTGTCGAGCGAAATTTGAATATCGTCTATCGTCTTGCATTCCCAATTCAAATAAACATTAAATTTTTCAATAACCGCTTTATCCAAACTTTGCCTGCACATATAATTTGTAATAAAACTCGGAGTATAAAAACTTCCATCCTTATAACCGTTTAATTTCTCAAATACGAGTCCCAAAACCGCAGAATTGATAAGTTTATCGTAATTAGTTTTGACATTATTTTGTAAATCCTGCAATGTTGTAGTAAAATCATAAGCATGCAAAAATAAAAATAAATATTCGAGCAATGGCAATTCTTCCGTTTTATTATTCTTCAAATATTTAGCGCTTAAATTTTTATCTCGCTTCAAAATAGAATGCTGATAAATCTTCAAATTATTCGACTGCAAAAATTTAATTTCATTTCCCGACATTTCCAATTCTTTTTTCTCAAAAAGACTCGAATTAAGATAAGGAATCATTTCCAGCTTTTTAGGTATATTTATTCTTTCGTTTTCTTTTTTCGCCAAAACTTCAAAAAATAAAATATTCAAATTATTAAAGTCGGGCAAATATTCTAAATCTAAAAAAGGATTTTCAATATGTTCAAAATTAAGAAGCATTGATTCCAAAAGTCGTAAAAATAAAATTCTATTATTCCAAGTTATCAGTAAAGAAAAAATATTTTCAAAATCGTTATCTTTATCGAGTTTGAAAGTTTTTGAAATGGAATCATAAAAAGTATTTTTAATTTCGCTATATTCAATTTTTCCGTTTTCCTTGCTTTCTTTAAGTCCCAAAATATATAAAAGTTCGTTATAAAATTCCACATTAAGAGTATTCGCGTCAATGTAAGAAGTTCGCTTCAGTAAAACTTGCGGAGAGAGTAAAACATATAACAAACCTAATTTATCTTTTTCTTTTAAAATATTTTTAAAATCTATGCATAAATAAGAAATTTCATTTTCAATTTTTGGAATAATATTTTTAACTTCATCATAAAATTTTGAAGTGCTATTATCCGTTCCTCCGTTTTCCTCGCAGTTTTTAAATGATTTTAGAATCTCTTTATTTTTCGCAAAGTTATTCAAATAATTTTTAGCGTCAATGATATAAAAAATCTCCGCAGTCGCCAAAATTATAAAAGTTATATTGTTATTTTTATTTGTAATATTTTCTCTTAAAAAATATAAAATCGATTCATAAAAAGCTTTCGATTCTAAATTATTTGAATTCTCTTTTACAAACTCCGCTTTATTATTAATCTTTTTCGTTTCAAAAATTACTCTTGGCTCTCCGTATTCATAAATCGCCGAATCTATTTTTCCTTTGACATTGCAGTCGTAATCAAAAACTTTATTCAAGAATTTATTGATTTCATTTTTCTGATATTCTTCCGAATCTTCTTTTTTAGCGTTAATTAAAAATTGATTTAAGTCTTTTTCAAATTCCGAAATAGTTTGTTCTTTCGGACGAAAAGCCTTGAAGTCTTTTATAATCTCTTCTATAGATATTTGTTTATACTTCATTATGAATCCTAAAATACAATATATATTATGAATACTTTGAATTAATATTTTATAAAAATTATCATATTATGCAATATAACTTATTAATTTTTTATTTATCTTTACCAATTTTACCGCTTGACTTTTTTATTAATTATTATATTATTTTTCTTAAACCGATTTATTGGTTGACTTTTTCCATAATTGCAAAATGTCTTAAATGAATTTTTAATAATTTAATTAGAAAGACATTGTTATCTTAAACGATAATAAAAGCGTTATGATTTATAATAATAACGAATTGAATTTATGGATGGAGCGCCTAAAAATCGGGGCTCTATTTTATTTTTAAATTTTATTAAAAAAGGATATTTTTATGTCATTACCTGTTATGAAAGATTTACTTGAAGCGGGAGTTCATTTCGGACATCCGACAAGAAAATGGGACCCAAGAATGAAGCCTTTTATATTTCAAGAGAGAAACGATATTTATATTATCGACCTTATGAAAACTCTCAATTATGTTAGAAAGGCTTTCGATGCCGTAAAAGAGATGGCGAGAAACGGAGGAAATATTCTCTTTGTAGGCACAAAAAAGCAGGCGGTTCAAAGCATCAAGGAAGCCGCCGAAAAATGCGATATGTATTATATCAATAATCGCTGGCTCGGAGGAATGCTCACAAATTTTGCGACTATTAAAAAAAGTATCGCAAGATTAAAAAGAATAGAAAAAGAGGAAGTTGACGGAACTTTTGATAAACTTCCAAAAAAAGAGGTTATTCTTCTTCTTAAAGAAAAAGACAAATTGGAGAAAAATTTTGCGGGCATTAAGGATATGGAAAATCTTCCAGATATGCTTTTTGTAATCGACCCTATGCAGGAAGCGATAGCGATAAGCGAAGCGAGAAAATTAGGAATTCCCGTTGTAGCCGTTGTCGATACGAATTGCAATCCCGAAATTATCGATTATCCAATTCCTGGAAACGATGACGCTATAAGGGCTATAAGTTTGTTTGCAAATGTTATCGCGTCCGCAGTGATAGAAGGACAAAACGAAGCTGGAAAAGAAACTTTGGCTAAAAGCGAATCTTCGGATGAAGTGGAAGAGGAAGTATTTGACAATAGCGCAACCGAAGCCGCTGAAGCTATTGCCGAACAGTATGGAGTTTCGGACCAAGAAGAAAATTAATAAAATTAATTAAAGAAAATTAAATTAATAAAAAATAATTAAAAACAATTTTAATAAAGGATAATTAAATGGCAAATATAAGCATGGATATAATTAAAGAATTGAGAGAGCGAACGGGAATCGGAATAATGGATTGTAAAAAAGCTCTCCAAGAAACCGATGGCGATATGGATAAAGCTATTCGACTTCTTAAAGAAAAAGGAGCGATTACCGCCGCCAAAAAGAACGAAAGAACTGTTAAAGAAGGTTCGATTGGTTTTTGCGTAAACGAAGATAAAACTCAAGTAGCCTGCATAGAACTTCAATGCGAAACGGATTTTGTCGCTAAAAATGAATTATTTATTAATTTGGCTAAAGATATATCAAAAACGGCTATGAATTTAAACGATATTTCCGTAGACGCTCTTTTGAATTCAAAATCTGAAAAAGGCGAAACTATTCAAGCTATGATTAACGAAGGAATTCAAAAATGGGGAGAAAAAACCGTTTTAGCCGATGTTAAAGTTATGAAGACGAGCGGATTCTTCGGAACTTATGTTCATTTCAATAATAAATTGGTTAGCGTTGTAGAATTCGATGTCAAACCTAAAGGCAAATGTTTGGAAATTGCAAATCAAATAGCGATGCATGTGGCGAGCGAAAAACCTTTGGCTTTGAATAGAGAAGGAATTGACGGAGAAGCGGTTAAAGAACAGAAAGAAATATTTGAAAAGCAGATAAGAGAGCAGGGAAAACCCGAAAATATGATTGGAAAAATCCTCGAAGGAAAAATGAATTCTTGGTATTCCGAAAGCGTTTTGATAGACCAAAAATTATTTACCGATAATAAAATAACTATTAAAAGTTTGATTGACGAAATATCAAAAGAAGCGGGTTCTACTGCAACGATTAAAAACTTTTCGATAATTTCTTTAGGCGTTTAAATTGAATTAAAAAATTAAATTTTTGATTAAATAAAAAATAAGCGGGATTTAATTATCTCGCTTTTTTATTTTTTAATGATTATAATAAAATTTCAAATTTCAAATAATATAATCTTTCGCAATGCTTCTTAATCTTCTATTTCCCAAAACATGAAAATGTCTCAATTTTCTTAAAGTTTCGCTCGAAAAATTGGCAAGCGGAATATAAACGATTTCAACCGAATAATTTTTTGCAATTTCTTTTAAAATATTCGAAGGAGGTTTTGGAGCGACATATCCTAAATATTTATCAACCGAATAAATTATAGCCGTATATAATAATAAATCGGCGTAATTTCTTATGATTCCTTCATCCTTTAATTTTTTATAATCTCTCCAAATATCGTAAGGAGCTTGAGGCGGCATCAAAGAAGCGTAGCCTCCGAAATAGCATTTTGAAATTCCAGGTCCCACAAGAATATTTCCTGGTTCCGTTGCGTATAATATTAAATCGCTGTCATCATGAGCCTCGCTATACCAAACTATATTCCAATCGTAGTTTTCGTCATTTTCGTCATCGAATATAAGAACGATATGCCCGATGTTTCCTTTTAATTTTGGAATTTCTTTAACATATATTTCGTTTTTATAATAATTTCTTATCGTTTCTCTCATGTCGATTCCGTCTTTAACGCTCGCTCTAAAAGGCTCTATTTTCGCTTTGTCTTCCGTAAGCATATTTTTTATTTTATCTCTCAAAATATTCATGTGTTTTTCCATTGAAATATCTTCGGGAATATGCGAGAGTAAATTCGTTCTGTTATTCCAAGCCTCTTCCCATTCTCCGTCATATTTTTCTTTCGGACGAGTATCGATTTTAATTTTCTTAAAAGAAGTTCTCCAAACATTATCGTATCTATTAAGTTTAATTTTTTTATCTTTCAAAAGTCCTTCCATTCCGTTTGTCGCTGGGTCCCTATTCAATTTTATAGTCGGATAATCTTCTTCGCTGTAATAAGGATAATATTCCATTCCCTGCATTATTTCCAAAGCGTAATCGTTATTTATCATACATTTTGAAGCGGTAAGCATGTCTATATAATCGGGCATAATATAATTTTCAAGCAGGCATAAATTCCTCAAATATTTCATCATATTTTTTTGCTGTAAAAGAGATATCGGGAGTTTGTATCTTAATTTTGCCTCTTTAAAAATCGTCTCTATTATATTAATCTTATCGAAATCGTCTAATTTGCCTTCTCTAAATAATTCATACATATAAGTCGTAAACGGAAATTCGCCGAGCGCTTTATTTAAAGAATCTTTATGAACATTGTATATATTTATATTTTCTTCGTCTGCGTTTTGAAAATCGTTTATTTTTGAATAATCGTTTTTTTTCATTATTTTTACTATATTATCCCAATGCGACATTCCGACTACAAATAATATCCTTTCATAATTTTTAGAAAGTTCGTTTAATTTGTAAGCCATAAAAATTTCCCGCTCTTTATCAGCGTCCGTTTTAAAAAAAGAATAATTTGATTTAACTTCTTTATAAAATTTTTCAAGTCCTATTTTATTTAGTAGATAATCGTCTGGCATCAAATAATGCGAATTTGGATTAATCGAATTTATATCTTTATCAATCGGAAAAAACGGAATCTCTTCGTCTATTGCAAGTCGCACGGCTTCGATAATTGAATCGCATGAGTCTATCGGAATATAAAGCGCTTCGTTTTCAGCCTCTCTTATTATCAAACTTATAAACGGAAGTCTGCTCACGGCTTCTCTTAAAGATTTATTAAAACTTTCGGGATGTTCTATCGCTATCGCATCGGGCTTAAATTCTTTCACGGCTTCTCTAACCGCCAACGAAAAATAAACTCTCGAATGAATCGAAGGAATTGCAAGAATATTTTTATATCTTAAAATATTTGAATCTATATTAATTATTTTATTCATTCTTTACGCTCTTTTTAGTAATCAAGAAATGAATCGATTATACTGTCAAGTTCGCTCGAATCTTGCAAATAATTCGCGCATACATTACAAATTTCGTTTGGAATTTTATCTCTAATAAATAATTCCGATTTTAAAGAATAACAGGAATCGCTCGGCAATTTTCCGCTTATGGAACATATCTCCACATTTACTATATTTGACGGCTTTTTATACCAAGTCGGTTTTACGGTTTTTAGCGCTTCTACCATGTATTTTCCCCAAATCGGCGCTGCAATTCTTCCCCCGACTTGATTATTTCCAAGCGAATATTTAAAAGAATCGAAACCAATCCATATTCCCGTGGCAAGTTCTGGAGTATAGCCTACGAACCATGCATCTTTCCAGTCGTTTGAAGTTCCAGTTTTTCCCGCGCCCATTCTTGTAAATTTTGCTTCATACATCGCGCTCGTTGCCGTTCCGCCTCTCAATACGCCCGACAAAATATCGCTTATTAAATACGCGACATCTCTGCTCATTACCTGCCTTGCGCCCCCTTTCGCTTCGATTTCTTTTTTTAATTCTTCTTCAAAGTTGTCTATCATAACATCGTTTCTGTCGGTAACATATCTTATCAAAATCGGCTCTACTTCTTTTCCTTCGTTCGCTATCGTTGCAAATCCCGTTGTCAATTCGAGAGGAGTAAATAATCCCGTTCCGAGAGATAAAGTCAAATCTTCGTTAAACATTCTTTTTGATTTTCTTTCGTCATTATCCGCTTTAAATATCGGCTCCATATATTTTATCGCGTTTGTCACTCCCACATAATTTAAAACATTTATAGTCGCTATATTTAGTGAAACTGCCAAAGCGTATCTTAAACTTACATCTCCTTTAAAGTTTTCGGAATAATTTTTTGGTATCCATGAATTCCCGTCTTCGAATACGAAACCTATCGGAGCATCGCTTACTATAGTTGAAGGACTATAATTTGTAATATCCATAGACGCCGCATAAACGAAAGGTTTGAACGCGCTTCCAGCCTGCCTTCTCGCTTGAGTTACTCTGTTTAATTGATTTCTTGGAGTAAAACCAGAACCTCCAACCATCGACACTATATAACCGTTTCTTGGGTCTATCGAAACCAAAGCTCCTTCTATCTGCCTTGAAAGTTCCGCTTCGTCCGCTTTCATAACTTCCATCATTATATCGTTTACTTCTTCCATGCCGAACATATCGGAAAGCAAAGCCAAAGGACTAGAAACATTTTTATTTATAGAATCTCTAACGGCAATATTGAATTTATTATAAGTCAAATCTTCTGGAAGTTCGAACATTAAAGATAATATTTCAAGTTTATTCAAAAGATTTCTATCGTAAACCGAACTTATATCCAAAGAACCGCCTTCATATCTTATATTATAATTTCTTAAAGCTTCCGTTAATAATCTTTGAGCCGCTTCCTGTTTTTCAATATCTATAGTAGTATAAATTTTTAATCCGTCTTCTTTTAATGTTTTTTCATCATATTTTTCAACGAGCATTCTTCTAACATATTCCGTAACATAAGGCGCTCTGTCTATGGACGCGCTATAAGCGGTAGTTCCTCTTCTTCCAATTTTTCCCGAGTATGATTCCCAGAATTCTTTATAAGCAATATCTCCTTCGGCGGATGTGATAAATTTCATGTCTTGCATTCTTTTAAGGACTACTTTATGCCTTTGCATCGATGTATTTGGATTATTAATAGGAGAGTATGCATTTGGAGATGGAGGAAGAGTTGCAAGCATAGCGCATTCTGCCAAATTCAAATCTTGCACATCTTTATTAAAATAGAATCTGCTCGCCGCCTGAACTCCGTAAACCGAATGCCCGAAAAATATTTGATTGAAATATAAAGTGACAATTTCTTCTTTTGTCAATCTTTTTTCTATCTGAAAAGTTACCCATATCTCTCTTAATTTTCTCGTTATGGTTCTTTCTCTCGATTTCAAAACTATTCCTCTTGCCACTTGCTGAGTTAATGTGCTTGCTCCACGCGGTCTTCTTCCAAGCAGCATATTTCCTAAAGTTCCTCTAAATATTCCTATAATATCTATTCCGTCATGTTTCATAAAATTATTATCTTCCATAGAAATTATAGCTTCTATCAAATGCTCTGGCAAATCTTTATATTCTACCAAAGCTCGCTGCTCGGTAAAGAATTCCGAGATAACTTCGCCTTTTATATCGTAAATTTTTGTCGGAATTGTCGGCTTGTATAATTCTATCGCCTGTATATCGGGCTGAATTATAATATCCGCTATAAGAATGGAAAATATTACCGTGATTATTAAAAATATTATTCCAATAACGATTATATAAAATTTTTTGAATTGATTTATATTTATATTTTTATATTTTTCTTTTATATTTTTTAAAAACTTCAATTTGTTATTCCTAATTATTTTTTAATTTTTAATATTATAAATAAATTATTCCAATTAATCAATATAAAAATAACCCTATAAAACTACCGAGCGATAATTTTATAGGGCTTTTAAAAGTAATGGGTTTGTATATATATCTTTTAAGAGCGCAACAAATATTTTGTCGCTGCTATATAAAACATACTTAAACGCAAAAGGTAAAAAATTATTCCGTCAAATCGAATAATAATATTTGATTGTCGGATGTTTTTATGCATAAATTATAATCGTTAAACGATATATATTTAGCGGAATTTAAAAGTTTCAAATATTCGTCTTCCGCTTTCATATCTTGTTCTGGTCCCGCCATCAAAGTGGACATTCCGTGTTCTCCTATAGTTATTTCATTATTTTTTAATTGAAACGGTATATTATAAAGATTTACGCCCGAATTTCCTACAAAAGAACCGTTTTCTATTGAAATCGTTATTTCCGTTCCTTCGAGCATATTCGATAATCTGAATTTTTTCCCGTTTAATTCGTTCGTATCTATGATATTTTCTCTAAATTTTAATACTGTAGAATCGGAAGTTATTATTATCAAATCGTTATCTTTCAAAAACATATATTTAGCATTTTCCAAATATTTGACAAAATTATTTTCAGCGTCCATTATGTCTCTTGGTCCCGACATTCTCGTTCTAGCGATGCCTAAAAATTTTACTTCGTCATTATTTTTGCTATAAGAAGTTCTATAAGTATTTACTCCCGCTAAACCGAATACTTGATTATTTGCATCATAGAATGAAATGCTAATATTATAATCGGGGAAAATATTATAAAGAATAAAAGATTTTCCGATTAATTCGCTTTCATTTAAATCGGATATTGTTAAATTCTCGCCATCTAAATTTAATTCTTTGCTTGATTTTGAATTTTCATTTCCGCATGAAATTATTAGTAGAAATGAAATGCATATAATTTTTATTATTATTTTTATCATTTTTAAATCCTTTTTTAGTATTTTATTTAATTAATTTTTATTGATATAGTATAATATAAAAAATAAAATTTGTCAAAAGTGAAAGTTGAAATTTTTTAGATTTTTTTATATAATCTACTCTCAATGAAAAGTTATATTTTTTTACTATTAATTTTATTTTCAAATATTCTTCATTCTACGATTATTGTCGAAGGAAAAATAAATAAAAAAATTATTTATAAATGGCAGAATATAGAATATGCTTTGGAATTTACGGGAGACGCGGGAACATTTAAAGTGGAAGGTTTGAATGAAAACGCGATAAGCGATTTTGAAGTAATAAATAAAAGAATCGAAAGCGAATTGTCGGATAAAGAAAGTCAGTCGCCAATTTCAAAATATAGAATATTTTATACTTTAAAACCGATTGGAAAAGGAAAATTAAAAATTCCAGAACTTGAAGCGAGATATTACGAAATAATAAACGATATTAATTCGCTTGCAAATTTGATTCCGCATGAAGAGATTATGCAAGAATATAGAATAAGAGTTTTTAGTTATCCTTTTTTAATCGCTACGATAGTGGAATGTTTGATAATATTTTTAATCGTATTTTTTGTATATAGAGCGATAAAATCTCAAAGAACTTGATAATGATAAAAAATAAAAATTAAAAAACTATTAAATAAAGAAAAACGGAGTAAAAAATGACAGAATCGAAAGATTTACAGGCAATATCGGAAGCGGCAAACGCGGCTTTGGATGTGATAAACGCTATTAAAAACGAAATCAAAAAAGTAATTGTCGGACAGGAAAGTATGATAGATAAACTTCTTTTGGGTATTATATGCGATGGACATGTTCTGCTCGAAGGAGTTCCAGGACTTGCCAAAACTTTAACTGTAAAATCTTTAGCGGGAACTATAGACGCTTCTTTTAAGAGAATACAATTTACTCCAGATTTGCTTCCAGCAGATATAATAGGAACTGAAATTTACGATATAAAAAATTCCGTATTTTTGCCGAAACAGGGTCCGATATTTTCAAATATAATATTAGCGGATGAAATAAATCGTTCGCCTGCAAAAGTGCAATCCGCATTATTAGAAGCGATGGAAGAACATCAAGTGACGATTGGAGATAAAACTTATAAACTTCCAGATGTGTTTTTGGTTCTTGCAACTCAAAATCCAATAGAACAGGAAGGAACTTATCCTTTGCCCGAAGCTCAAGTAGATAGATTTATGCTTAAAGTCATAGTTAAATATCCGAATAAAAGCGAGGAAAAAACTATAATAAAAAATATGTCGACTTCAAAACCCGAAGCGACAAATCCAATAACGACTATTGAAACGATAGAAAAATTAAGAAAACTTGCAAATCAAATTCATATAGAAGAAAGATTATTGGATTATATAATCAATATAATAGACGGAACAAGAAATCCGAGCGATTATAAACTTAAAAGCGAATATATAGATTACGGAGCGTCTCCGAGAGCGGGAATATATTTGACGAAGGCGGCGAAAGCGAACGCGATGATGCAGGGAAGAGGTTTCGTTATGCCCGAAGATATAAGAGCGGTTGCTTATGAAGTATTGAGGCATAGAATTAGTATAAGTTATGAAGCGCAAGCGGAAAATATAACAAGCGATACGATTATAGAGGAATTGCTTTCAAATATAAATGTTCCTTAACTAAATCGTTTTTAGATTTTTAATTTTACATAATACTATTAACATAATAATGCATATTTATGGCATGCTTAACCGATAATAATTTAACGAGGTATAGCAATGAAAAGATTAATAAAATTAAAATATTTGTTTATTATTTTATCGTCAGTATCGTTTGGCGCTTTAAATAATTTATATTCTCAAACGGAAAGAAGAGGATTAAATATTAACGATATTAATCAAAATAATATTGAAGTAAATAAACTTGAAAGAGGCTATCATATATATATACAAAAGAAAAACGACACGGCGGAATTGAAATTAAAATATAGACTTGAAAACGGTTCTTATTCTTATTTGTATGTTAATAGAAATACGAATTCGATAATAAATATCAATAATACTTCAATGCATGATAATTTGGGCTATGTATTTGAAACTTATATTCCCGAAACTTTGTATTTGAATAATTTTAATAATCAGCTTTTATTAAGAAATAATATAAATTTAATATTCGAATCCTACGATATAAACGGAAATATAATTGCCGAAAATGAAATTCAATTCAGAATAAATAACGATACGACAAACCCGACAATAACTTTAAGAAATGTGGAAAAAGAAGGAAATTTATACGCATTCTATTTGTATTATTCGGGCGGAAATAACGGAAGATACGCTTTTTATGTGCGGGACGGAAAAACTAACGAAGCTTACAAATTAATAAGAGCGTCTTACGGAAATACGATGAATGTTGAAGGAAGCGCGATAATTTTGGAAGATACTTATAATAGAGAGATAGGAAAAAAACTATATATAAAAGCCTATTTTAGCGAGATGCCAGACGACAGATATTTGTCTTTCAATGTGTTTAATAATAATAGAGAAAGTTTTACTTATCCGATAGATTATATTATAGAAGCGACTAATAAAAATGTCAGAGAAAACCCAGCGAATAATAATATAAATAATAATATTGAAAATAATATTAATAATACAATCGAAGAAAAACCTTTTATAGAATTAAATACAAACGAGATGATAGTCGGAAGAAATTTAAGCTATAATATTGAAAGAGAAAACGAAAAAAAAAAATATTATGACGAAATATTAAGTCCTCCCGTAAAATCCGTAGATATAATTAATAGTTCGGTAAAAGACGATAACGATTTAAAAGACAATATTCATAAAATAATTAAAAAATATAACGAAAGCCCGCTAGATTTGATTATGGTTATAGACACTACCGAAAGTATGCGTCCGTATTTAAGAGCGATAAAAAGTGAGATAAATATAATTGCCGAAAATATAATTTCAAAAAATGAAAATTCGAGAATAGGATTTTTGCTTTATAGAGATGTTAAAGATAAATATTTGACAAAAAAAATAGACTTCAATAATAATATAAACGAAATAGTGAGAGAGTCAAAATATTTTTATGCGGACGGAGGCGGAGATAGAGATGAGCCAATGTATGAAGCGATTCAGCAGGCTTTGGAAAAATTTGAATTTCAAAACGATAACAGAGTAATTATTGTAATAACGGATGCCAAGCCAAAAGTTATAGGAAGAGCGAATATGGAACTCAATACAAAAACGGCTAAAAGAAAAAATGTAAATATAGAAATAATTTCCGCAAAAGAGATTAGAGACGAAGATACGGACGATTATTTATATTTCATGAATTTCTAAATTTAAATTTTTATTTGAAAGTCAAAATTATTCTTCTTTTATAAAAAAATTATTAATAACAATTATTTATTTTAATTAAAAACACCTTGAAAAAAATATTTAAAACTTATATAATAACCTCTTTCATAGGAAATATGAAAAAAATTATTTAAGAGGATTTCATTATGGAAAAGTTTTTCAAATTAAAAGAAAACGGAACAAACATTAAAACGGAGATTATAGCGGGTTTTACGACTTTTATGACTATAGCCTATATATTAGCCGTAAATCCGAGCATACTTGGAGCGACAGGCATGGACAAAGGAGCGTTATTTACCGCAACGGTTATATCGTCTTTAATTGCCACTTTAATAATGGCTTTGCTCGCTAATCTTCCTTTCGCATTGGCGCCTGGAATGGGATTAAACGCTTTCTTCGCTTATACTGTAGTTATCGGAATGGGACATAGCTGGCAAACGGCTTTAACGGCGGTTTTTTTTGAAGGAATTATATTTATACTTCTTACCGCTTTTAATATAAGAGAGGCGATAGTAAATAGTATTCCGCTTAATATGAAAAGAGCAATATCGGTTGGTATTGGGCTTTTTATCGCTTTCATTGGACTTCAAAACGCTCAAATAATAGTCAATAACGATGCCACTTTAATAAGTCTTGGAAATATAACTTCTGGAAGCGGACTGCTTGCGATTATAGGAATCGTTATTATATCGGTTTTATTAAGCTATAATGTTAAAGGCGCTATTTTGATTGGAATTCTTATAACTTCTATAATAGGAATTCCAATGGGAATAACGAAATTATCTCCGCATGGAAGTTTTATTCCTCCTTCGATAGAACCGATAGCTTTTAAATTTGACTTTACTAATATATTTAATCCAAATATGATTATAGTAATATTTACATTTTTATTTGTCGACCTTTTCGATACGGTTGGAACTTTAGTCGGAGTTTGCACTAAAGCGAATATGCTCACAAAAGACGGAGAAGTCCCAAGATGCAAACAGGCTTTATTTGCCGATTCTATAGGAACAGTAGTCGGAGCATGTTTGGGAACTTCAACTGTAACAACTTTTGTGGAAAGCGCTTCTGGAGTTGCAGAAGGCGGAAAAACGGGATTAACTTCTTTAGTCGTTTCTATACTTCTTTTTATCTCTTTATTTTTATCGCATATATTTTTGTCGATTCCTTCAGCGGCAACCGCGCCTGCTTTGATTATAGTCGGATTATTTATGATGACTCCTATACTTGAAATTAATTTTGAAGATTATACCGAATCGATTCCAGCTTTTATATGTATAATATTTATGCCTTTTGCTTACAGTATAGCCGAAGGAATAACTTTTGGCGTTTTATCTTTTACACTCTTAAAATTAATCTCTGGAAAAGTTAAAGAAATTTCAGTTTTCACTTGGATATTGTCGGCATTATTATTATTAAAAATACTTATGCCGTTAATACAAACAATGATTAAGTAAAATATAATTGATATAATTAAAGCAATAAAAAATTAAAGCGGGGAATTAAAATTTCTCCGCTTTTTATTTTAAATATTTTTTATTATATTAATTTTTATTTAGTATGAACTCTTCCGCCATGTTTTGCTTTTATCTTATCCACAGTTTCGCTAATCATATTTACCGCTTCCATTATCTCGCTAAATACTTCTGGTTTGATTGACTGCGCTCCATCGCATAAAGCATGTTCGGGGTCGTTATGAACTTCTATTATCATTCCATCAGCTCCCGCAGATAATGCCGCCAAAGTCAAAGGCATTGCCATCCACGATTTTCCGCTCGCATGCGAAGGGTCGCCTATCACGGGCAAATGGCTCATTCTTTTTATCATTGGAATTGCGCTCACATCAAATGTATTTCTTGTATAATTCTCAAATGTCCTTATCCCACGCTCGCATAAAACGACATCGCTATTGCCTTTATCCAAAATATATTCTGCGCTCATTAGCCATTCTTCCATTGTATTTGCAAGTCCTCTTTTTAATAAAATCGGTTTTTTCAATTTTCCAACTTCTTTTAATAATTCAAAATTCTGCATATTTCTTGCGCCAATTTGAATCATATCGACTGTGTTATCGAATTCTTCCAAATGTTTAATTGAAACGATTTCGCTCACGATTGGAATTCCAACTTCTTCTTTAACTAATTTCAAAATTTTAAGTCCGTCCAAAGCCAAACCTTGAAACGCGTAAGGTGAAGTTCTTGGCTTAAACGCTCCGCCGCGCAATATTGAAGCGCCCGCAGATTTAACGCTTTTTGCAATATTTATAACCTGCTCTTCGCTCTCAACGGAACAAGGTCCCGCGATAATAACTGGTTTTTTCTCTCCGATTTTCACGCCCGAAACATTAACTATCGTGTCTTCTTTTTTGAAAGCTCTATTTGCTCTTTTGAATGGCTCTTGAACTTTTAAAATTTTAGAAACGCCAGGAAGAGACGATATTAATTCTCTATCAATTTTTCCCGTATCTCCGACTACTCCTATTACGGTATAATCGACTCCAACGCTTTTATCGATTCTCAAACCCGCGTTTTCGATTCGCTCTATAATATTATTTATATGCTCTTCTTTCGTGTTTGGTTTCATTACCACTATCATAGTTTAACTCCTTTAGTTTTTGATTTATATAATTTAAATAATTTCGTTATTAAAGTCAATATGTTAATTGATAAAAATTAATTTGAAAATAAATAATATTTCTATATAATTTACGAATAAAATTTTTGAAGGATTTTATTATTGGAAAAATATTTAAGTATCAAAGAAATCAATAATATAATTGAAAAAAATTATAATAAAAAATACGACAAAATCACGGCGTTTATAAAAGACGAAGATATTTCGGAAGTTTTTTTGAAAGATAAAAGCGCCAAAGTTTCGCCTAAAGTTATAAGATTTATTATCGGTGAATATTTAAATTTAAAAGAAATCGCCAAATTGGATAATGTCGACAATATAGGATATTCTTTGGACGAAGGCTCTTTCAGAGAAGCGCTTGAAAAAATTTATATCGCAAGCGGAAAAAATAATAAAACAAAAAATATACTTTATCCATATTGCATATTCGCATCGAACGAACAGATTAATAATTTATATAAAGAAGCGAAAGATATTGCAGGCTCGAGATTCAAATATGCGGCTTTTATGCTCGAGGCTATAGCTTTAAACGGAACGAAAAACGCTTTAAATTTGGTTTACGAAGCTTCAAAAAAATTCAAACAAAATACGGTTAGATTTACATGCAAAGCGATTTTAAATTTGATTACAAAAGAAGCGGGAATGCCTCTCGAAGTTTTTGCCGATAAAATAATTCCAGATTTTGATTTTGATTCAAACGGAATAAGAATTGTCGAAAGCGAAGAGAGTAAAGTAAAAAAGAGATTTAAAATAATTTTAAAAGAAGATTTTAGTTTTTCAATATTTGACGAAGATAAAAATAAAGAATTCAAAACTTTTCCAAAAGATTTTCCAATATCGGTAAAAAAAGAACTTTCAAAATTAAAAAGCGAAATTAACCGAGTAATTAAAATGCAAATGGAAAGACTGCAATTTGCATTTATGGACGGAAGAAAATGGACGCTAAAAGATTGGAGAGAATTATTTTTTGAAAATCCTTTAATGAAATGCTTTGCCATAAAACTTATCTGGGGAATCTACGATAAAAAAAATAAATTATTAAAAACTTTCAGATATATGGAAGACGGAACTTTTAATAACGAAGATGACGAAGAGATAAAAATAGAAGAAACGAAAGAAAAAATTTTAATCGGATTGATAAGCCCGATAGAAACGAAAAAAGAAATTATAGAAAAATGGAAAAAACAGCTTGACGATTATGAGATAGTCCAGCCTTTCAATCAGCTTGCCACAGAAACCAAAGAAGAAATTATAAAAAAAATTCCATCCGTTGTTACAGTCGGAACGATAAAATGGCTTGCCTCAAAATTAAATATGGAAACGGAAAACGGAGACAGCGGAATAATATACGGTTATTATTTATTCGACACCTATAACGAAGCCTATATAGAAATTTTAACTCCGAGCATTTATTACGGAATTGATAATAGCGAAGAGATTGAGATAAAAATAAATTTCAGAAATGCGGACGAAAGATTTGAATACGGCGCTTATTTGATGATTTCTAATTATTTGAAATAATTGAAATTATTATTTTTAAATTATTGCCGAATAAAGACGCTAATTAAATAATCAATAAACCTAATGCAAATGCCTTATCCGAATCGTCCGCCAAACCTTCAAGCTCAAATACGGAATTTTGATTAAATACGGTATTGAATTCAAACATATCGTTTGTGTTAAACATGTAGCCTTTAGCTCCTACGCAAAGACTATCTATTCTAGATTTAATCGCTCCTTGTATATTGCCTTTAACCTCTCCTTCATAAGTCATTTCTTTCTTAATATAATAATCTACATCGTCTTTTAAATCTTGCATATTTGGAAATAAATATTTATGGGAAGTCCTTTTATAGAATTCTTCCAATTTACTTTTATTAAATAATTCTTCCGATAAATTATTTTTATTTTCTTCAAGATAATAAGAATGTAAACCAAAAGTAAGATTCCAGCCTTTCTTTTCATATATTCTATAAAGACATTTTTCAACGATATACGGCATAGGTCCGTAAAAAGAAAACGAAGCGCTAAATAAATCTTTTAACGAATCGATATGCTGCTGAAGGCTAATACCAATAGGCACATAAAACGGATTCATTTTTATGCAATTTATCTCTGGGCGTCCTAAAGTATATACTTCTATCTTTTTTTTAATATTCCTATATTCTTTTTTTACGGGTTCAATTACTAAAAAAGGTTTATCTACGCTTTCAAGTATTTTCTTTACAGTATTTGTTTTACCGCTTCCAGTGATTCCGCAAACAAAAGTATGTTTATTTAAATCATCTTCGCTTAATCCAAACGGAACATTCTCTAAAGGGCTTTCGTATTCGCATACATATCCTAAAGTTTTATCGTTTTCTTGTTTGACAAAATTAAGAGCGTAGCCTTTAGATTCGTTAATCTCAAAACCAAATGTATTGTCTATAGGTATAGAACATATACCGCAAATTTCCTCCGAAGTTACTAAACTGCATAGCTTTGGGTTATTTTCATTATCTTTTTTATTTTCAAAAAAGCCTTTTGGAATTATTGCCTGCTCAGTAGCACCTTCATAAGAAAAAACAACTGGAGGCAGAATTTCAGGAACTTCGGAAGCAATTTCGCTATAAAGACTTCCTTGAATAATATCCATAGCCAATTTACTATCGGACGAATAGCTAACCACAGTTTCCCACATTCCTATATTTCTTCCAATTTTTAATCTTTCAACCATAGATTCGGTCATCTTCATAAGCTCGATTGCAAAACCGTTTTGAATATCTCCAGAAATCGATTCGTTTTCCGTTATAGTTTTTGAAATTGCATCGCTTACGCTTTCTGATTTTCCTTCGGTTTTATTTTGACTTCCTCTGAAGAAGTCAACTATCCTCATAAATAAATTTGAACCTTGAGTTTTACTATAACTTATACCGTCCGTAATAGTTTCAGTTTTTCCTTCGGAAATTCCTTTTTGGTATGAAATACTTCTTTTTGATATAGCAAAACATTTATCTTGAATATCAATCGCTTTATCAATTTTTTCTTGAATATTTATTTTATCGAGAGGTTTGCATAAAATCATTATTGTATAATTCTGTCCATTTAAACTTCGTATTAGAGGCGATAAATCTTTTTTCTGATATTCTCCGTTAATTTTTATCGCTGGAACTCCGCTAATGCAACCAGCATATCCGTTTTTATATTTTTCATTAATAAATTTTTTATCATATTTTTCAATTTTTTCAATTTTAATTCCCGAAAGCAAGCCTTTAATAACGGATAGGATAGTTTCATCTTCGCCATTTTTATAATCGACTCCGAGAACGAGCGAAACATTTCCATCTTTGCTTACTATTCCGTAGCATACATTTCTATTGATTGAATATGCGGCGGTAAATAATTTTTTTAGTTTTTCTAAAAAATATTCAAATCTATCTTCTACATCATAAATTTTACATTCGCAAATTCTATAGAAAGTAAAAGAATTAAGCAAACCCAACGAATCTTCCTCTAGCAATGAAACAATGTCGTTATTTATACTATAAGATGGGTAAAATCCTTGAATAAAATCTACAGTTAAATTGCCAAGAGTTTTCGTATCATCTTTAAACTCTATAATATCTTTTTTATCGCTCATTATTATCTCCCAATTTTTCTTTTAACTCATTTACCCTCTTATCGTAATATTCTGCAATCGAATCAACCCAGCTTAAAAGAGACTGTTTAACACTTTCCAAATATTCTTTAATAAGAATGGTTAAATTCTCATTATCTGCAGTTTTTTTATTTTTTTGAAGGATTACATAATTCCCGTTATCACAATCGCTCCTATAATTGGATACGCTTTTTTAAGAGAGATGCTAATAACTCCTCCAACAACCGTAATTATTCCTGCGGTAATCCATTCGTTTATTTTTCTTTCGCTTTCTTCATAGTCTATTTTTGACGGAATTTCAAAATTAAATTTTTCGTTTAATTCTTTTTCTATATTCATTTCATAAAAAGCTGCTTTATTTCCTACATTTTCAAATATATCTTCTTGCAAAGTTTTTTCCATTAGCATGTCATACACATCTGAAAGAATCATTTTGCTTTTTGGAATGAATTTATTAACCGTAATTCTGATAACTTCATCAATAATCTGTTTTTTGGGTATTTTGCTACCAATATATTTTTCTATATCGGCATAAATGTTGCTAATAAGTTTATCAATATGTTTTTCTATTTTTTGTTTATCTTTAATATCTAGCATGATTTTAATTCTCCTTTTAATTCTTCGATTTTTTTATTTTTTTCTTCCACTATGGAAAGATTTTCTTCCCAACTTTTAATTTGGGCAATTCTTTTATCATTATTATCCTTATCTTCAAGCAGTTTATCATATTCGGATTTAAGTTTATCTTTATGTTCTGTCAATTTATCTCTATACATAGAAATGCAATTAGTTGTATAAGTTATTATATCTCTAGAAATATCAGAAATAATACCATCAAACCTTTTATAAATACTTTCGGAAACTAATTTTACATGTTTATTTTTATGATAAAATGGAACCTTCTCTATTTTTGTAAATGTGATTCCTTTTTCAATTTCTTCAGTTCCATAAACTTCTTCGTTTGATTTTTCCTCTAACTTTATTGATTCAAAATCTGTTTCAGTAAAATTAGGTGTATATACTCCTATCAATATTTCATGCATTTCCTTTGCATATTTTTGCAATTCTTTATTACAATCTCCTATAACCCGTTTTGCAATACTCTCGCGAAAATCTTTAACTTCGTCTATAGCGTCCATTGTATCTTTTTTCAACAAATTAAATGTTTCATCCGTTATTTGACTTTCTGGTAACAATTTATACTCTTCAAGTTTTTTTTATATTCTACTACTTTTGAGTCAGATTCTTTAGAAATAATGCCTTCTGAACTCATATATTCTGTTTTAATTTTATTAATCTTTTCTTCCATAGAAGCATAAAATTTATTTACTTCTTCTAACTTTTTACTAATCTCATATTCTAATTTTTCTGGGTCTTTAACATTTTCTTTTGCTGTATTTAAAGGTCCAACAATTCTATTTTTATAGTTCTCATACTCATTTTTAATATTTTCAAGTAACCCTTTTAAACTTAAATAATTTACTTTTTGGGCAAATTTTTCTATGGCTATATTAACGCTTCTAAAATCTGATTTTTCTTCCATTTTTATACTAAATTTATCGATATCTCTTTTGGACTTAATAAACCAACTGTTTTCTGCAGATTCAAAATTATTACCTTCTTTTTCTAAATTTTCAAAAAATGCGTCTATTTTTTCCGATGTTTTTAGTTCAAGGCATTTATTTAAAAATAGCTGAATTTTGCTGTCTACAAAAAGTATTTTTTCTTCTTCAATATCATTCTTATAAAATTTTATAGCATCTTTTTTTAACTTATTAAAATCACTTGCTGATAAATCAGAAGACTTTCCTGTAAATACCAAAAATAAAACTTCCTTTTGTTTTTTACGAACATTAGGATTACTTCGTATAAGCGACATAAATTGCTTACTTTAAACCGCTTGTCCTTTTGAATATTTAATAAAAATTATAGCATCTGCGTTTTCAATATATTTTTCCGATATTTCTCCAAAATTACCTCCCGCTCCAATTCCAGGACTATCAATAATTGTAATATCTTTCATTTTTTTAGAGAGTTTATATGTAATATCTATTTCTGTTATGATTTTTCCCCATGCCCCCGCTTTTTCTTTAATATAATTTCTAATCGCATCATTATATTCGTTAATACTTATACCATATATATTGTCATTTACCACCGCATTTGTAAACTGTTTAATTTCTTCATCCGAAATTTCTTTGCCTTTCCTTCCATACTTAATTAATAGTTCGTTATTAATTGTGGGAACGGGTATATTTCTATATTTGTCGTCTATAGACGCATGAATTTTTAAAAATTCAATAATTTCATTATCATTATCTCTAATAATTTCATCTCCATCCGCAGTTTTTGCCAATAGTTTAAATTCATCTCCATAATGAATCTTTATAATGGCGCTTGTGCATTGCCTAACATCCATTGGCAAAATTTCTTTTCCCAAGTAGGCGTTAATAAAAGTAGATTTTCCGCTTTTCGCTTCTCCTAAAACCATGAGATTAAATATTTTATTTTCGATTTTACCAGCGTCTTTTCTAATACTTTCATTAACTTCCTCTCCAAAACTTTTGAAAGTATTAACATAGTCTTTATATAGATTTAAAACTTGTTCTCTATACCAATTATAATCTTTAGAAATCATAATTTTCTCCTTGTATTAAAATTAAAAAATAATGTTTATTATATATTAACTTAATATAAATTAATAGTCTTATATTTATTAAAAATAATTTAAATTTCATTTGCTATATTTAAATTAATTTCCTAAACTTTTTATAAAATTTGTCCAATTTTCATATACGCCTTTTAATCTGTCGTCTAAATAGCTCATTGCTTTTTCTTTTATATCTTCTGGAATTACGTAGGCGGCTTCGGCAATACTTCCCGTAATCGAGCTTGTATTATTCTTAAAATCGCAACTATCTAAAACAATACTTGGTAATTCTTCATCAATGCCTCCTTTCAATTTTGTCAATGCATCGTTATCTTTTAAAGATATTGCATTTCTTATAGCGTCTTCAAAATTTTCACTTTCTAAAAACGAAATTATTGCAGCTGGAACACTTTCTTCACAACCAAGTCCAATATAATCAGGATGAATTTCATCTAAACTAAAATTTAAATTGTATTCGTATCTATTTTGAATATAATCTTTAAGTTTATTTTTATATTCGTCTATAGCGTTTTTGGATTTTCCATACCTCATAAAGAATATTGACGAGGCAATAGCTTGCGCTCCTTTTATTACTTCGGGATGATTATTCGTAATTTCTGCGGATACTTTCGCCAAATCTTCTGTTAATTTTAATCCGTCTTCAAAAGGTTCGCTTAATTTAGCAATCCATCCATGAGGAACGAGCCATATTACAGTAGCGGTTCTACTATTGTAATATGGTTTATGATTTTTTATTTTATTTTTATTTCTTATAATCCACAATCCGAACGAAAGCGTTGAAATTTTATTCAAATAATCTTTTCCAAACTTTGTCATTGATTGAATATAATCTTCAGTTTTGCCTCCGTTCATTAAAGCCTCTGCAACGGCTAAAGTCATAACCGTATCGTCCGAAAATCTATTTTTATCGGTAAATAAATCGAATTTTTTTGTTTTAATATTATTGAATTCGTATATAGAACCGATAATATCTCCAGTGATTGCTCCAAGCATTTTTAATTCTCCTTTTAATTTAATTTTTTATTTTTATTTTTTTCTTTTATCAAAATAATTGGCTATTCTCCAACCCATACTTTTAATATCATATTCTTTATTATTTATTAATGGCATAAATAATCTCACCGTTAAGATGGTTCTGTAAAATTTGTCATATTTTTTAATTGATGGGCATACATATAAATTTGCTATAGTTTTTATTGCTTCTTTTTCGGTTATATCTTTATTAAATACTTTAGCAAGAGATATAGTCATATTTATAGCTATACTCAAGTTAGTTGCTATTGCTTTAGGTATAATCATATAAATGTAATAAAATAAATACACCCTTATAATTTCAAAAAGATTAATATTAATTATTTCGCGGGAATCAATAATTTCCTCGCATTGTTTTCGTTGTTCTTCCGTCATAATTTAATCTCCTTTATAGAAAATTTTTTTATTGAATTATTTATAAAAATATTTAAAGAAAGTTTTATAAAAAATAAATTTATTTCAAAGTATAAAATATTCCCAAACGATTTTAGGATGGTTAATAAACTAGATAAAAT
>NZ_JBNMIZ010000006.1:0-32833 GCF_050873525.1 Brachyspira sp.
ATAATCATTATCAAATTTTAAATACCAATTCTTTCTGATTTTTCTTGGCATCTAAAGTATATATATTTCCATTATAATGCAGAGTCGCTTTCCAATCAAACAGAGCGTTAGTAGTTTCTATTTTCACTGTATTACTTTCTACTTTTGCTTTAACGATTGCAGACAAATTATTTGTTATAGAATATATTTTAGTTTCAATATAATTTGATAGTTCGAATATATGATAATTAATATTATCCAAATATTCATAATCGCATTTTTTACTATTGTTTCCCATAGCTATTATAGAGTTGTTTTTGGCTAATAATGGCATACTCATATAATCATGCTTCTCTTCTATCCACTTACCAGATTTTGAACAATCATATAATTTATTATTTATTATATTAGTCCATTTACCTTCTGGTAAGTAATAAGAGGCTACGCTTTTATCGTTAAAAATTGGTGCTACTAAAATACTATCTCCAAACATATACTGCAAATCGAGATACTTGCAAGTTTCATCATTTTCAAATTCAATTACCATACTCCTCAAAAGAGGTATTCCCGTATTATGAGCGTAAACAGATTGAGCAAATATATACGGCATTAATTCGCATTTTAAATTTGTAAATTTCCTGAGAACATCTACTGATTCCTCATCAAAATTCCAAGGCACTCTATAACTCTTACTTCCATGCAGTCTACTATGAGAAGATAATAAACCGAAAGCTACCCACCTTTTATATAAATCGGGAGTAGCTGTGGTTTCAAAACCGCTTATATCGTGACTCCAAAAAGCGTATCCGCTCATAGCCAAAGAAAGTCCTCCCCGTAAAGTCTCTGCCATAGACTCGTATGTAGCTGTAGAATCTCCTCCCCAATGAACAGGAAATTTTTGCCCTCCAACCGTTCCAGAACGAGCGAAAACTAAAGCATTATCTTTACCAAATCTTTTTTCTAATACTCCAAAAACGCATTGATTATATAAATAAGTGTAATAATTATGCATTTTTAATGGGTCTGCTCCATTGTAATATTCTATATTTTCCCAAGGTATTCTCTCCCCAAAATCTGTCTTAAAAGTGTCAACTCCCAAGTCTATTAATTCTTCTAATTTTTTAGAATACCATTCATAAGCTTTAGGATTTGTAAAATCTACAACAGCCATTCCAGACTGCCATCTGTCCCATTGCCATACATCTCCATTAGACTTTTTTATAAAATATCCATTTTTTTTGCCTTCTTCAAACATTTCAGATAGTTGCCCTACATAAGGATTAATCCAAACGCATATTTTTATATCTTTATTTTTTATATTTTGTAAAATCGCTTTTGGGTCCTTAAAATTTTTATCGTCAAACTTCATATTACACCATCTAAAAGCTTTCATCCAAAAACAATCAAAATGAAATACATTTATAGGTATATTTCTATCTATCATACCATCTATAAACGAATTAACTACTTTTTCATCATAATCGGTAGTAAACGAAGTGCTAAGCCATAATCCAAATGTCCATGCTGGCGGAAGGGCTGGCTTTCCCGTCAATGTAGTATAATTTTCAATTACTCCTTTCATTGAATTAGAAGCGATAAAATAATATTCTAAAACTTCGTCTTGTATTGAAAATTGAGTTTTTGAAACAACTTCAGTTCCTATTTCATACGATACTGGTCCGCTATCATTTACTAATACGCCATATTTTCTATTGGATATAAAAAATGGAACATTTTTATAAGCTATTTCTGTGCAAGTGCCTCCATCTTCATTCCACATATTTACAGTTTGCCCATTTTTTAAATAAGCTGTAAATCTCTCGCCCAATCCATAAATATATTCGTTAGGAGATATATTAAGCATTTCTCTTATATGCGTCCTTTCTTTTTCATCAATTATATAAGCAAGTCCATGCTCTTCGCTTGAAGTTAAATATTCGCCGTTATAATAATATCCCATAAACCATGTTTCGCCTTTTTTGATAACTACACTCGCTTTTCCAGAAGTAAACTTTACAATATCGTCATTTTCTTCTATAGAAACTTTTACATCGCTATTTTCATTTATATCAAAATGTGGCTCTCTATCAACTTTTCCGTCATGATGAACTGCTCTAACTTTAATAACATCTTCAAGAGGCGAAGATATAGTTACTGTCAATATAGAAATATTTAAAGTATCCGCATTTTGTTTTATAAACGTTGTTGGAGCTATTATAGTAAGATAATTTTCATGTTTATGAATTTCATAAACATGTCTTGCCCTATTTATTTTTACTCCTTTTTTTACTTCCCACATACCGTCTAAAAATTTCATTTTATATTCTCCTTTATGTTTTTAATTTTTATATTTTAACCTTTAACAGAACCTTCTAAAATTCCGCCAACTATATATTTTTGTAATAATACAAATATTATCACTACAGGAAGAACGAGCAAAACCGAATAAGCCATTATTCTGTTCCATTGAGTTCCGTAAGTAGTAATAAAATGGTATATTCCCGCCGTCATAGGTCTTAAATTTTCCTTATTATTAAATGTCATGGAAAATATTAAATCGTTCCAAGCCATTATAAATGAAAACGAAGCCGCCGTTATTAGCCCTGGTTTAGATATCGGGAGAAATATTTTTAAAAATATTTGCAGAGGATTGCAACCATCTATTTTCCCCGCTTCCTCAAGTTCTTTTGGCATTCTTATAAATATAGTTCTCATTATTAATATTGTAAAAGGAATTGAAATAGTAGCTGTAGCTATTATAGGTCCTATATAAGAATTAATAATTTTTAATTTTGTAAACATTATAAATAAAGGCGTAAGTATTAACGAAGTAGGTAGAAGCTGCGTCATTAGAAAAACTAAAAGTATAGATTTTTTAAAAGGTATTTTAAATCTTGCTATACCGTAAGCGCAAGGTATAGATAGAATTAATGATAATACTGTAGAAAAAATGGCTATGATAAACGAATTAAAAAACGATTTTAATATATTTCCATTTTTAAACTGGTCGGCATAACTCGAAAAATCTATTGTTTGGGGCAATAAAGTCGTGGTTTGTGAAAATATTTCTGCTTCGCTCTTAAACGAACTAAAAAATATTATCAATAATGGGAACAAAAATACTACTGTTATGATTATTCCTACAACGCTTAAAATAATTTCCCTAATTAATTCTCTTTTTATTTTCATTCTCCAACCTCCTCTTTTGAAGTTAATCTGACATATATAAAGCTTATAATTATCAAAAATAATGCCAATATATTAGCTACAGAAGCACCTTGACTAAAATAATAATACTTAAAAGAAAGCAAATAAGAATAAGTTGAAAGGACTTCCGTAGAATTAACGGGGCCACCAGCCGTCATAGTAAATACCAAATCAAAAACCTTAAAAGTATATACAAATCCTAAAACCAATACTGAAAGTATGGCTGGTTTTATCATAGGGATGATTATAAAAATAAGTCTTTGCCAAGCTACCGCTCCGTCTATTTTAGCGCTTTCAATTATGCTTTCTGGAACATTTGAAAGCCCCGTTGATAATAATAGCATATTAAACGGTATGCCAACCCAAGAATTAGCGAGTATAACTCCCCACATAGCCGTATTTTGATTTGAAAGCCATAGAATAGGCTGTTGTAATATTCCTAAATTTTGCAAATAGCTATTAATAATTCCTGTTTCTGATAGCATAAATCTGAATATTAACGCTGTAGCAATGGTAGGCATCATCCAACTGATTATTATAATGCCTTTCAAAAATCCAGCTATTCTAAATTTTAAATTAAAAAATAAAGCCATCAAAAATCCCAATGAAAATTGTATTATTAAACACATAACGGTATAAAATAAAGTATTTTTTATCGTTATAAAAATTAAATCGGAAGAAAATAAATTCTTGTAATTTGCTAACCATACAAATTTCTTTGAAGCGCTTCCTATATTTGTTAATGTTGTATCTTGAAATGATAAAATAATATTATAAACTATTGGATAACCAACAAATATCAACATATAAATAAGAGCTGGAATAATAAATAACATTTCAAAAATCGTAAATTTTCTTATCTTTTTCATAATTAATCCTATAAAATAAAAATTTTAATTTGCCTAAAGAATAAATAATTACAATCTTCAGGCAAATATTAAATAAATTTTAATTAGACGCGTTAATCTGGTCTATTAATTTTTGAGCGTCATCTAATGCCTGTTTCGGAGTTTTATTTAAAGTAATACTCTCATGCTCGGCGTTTATCATAATTGAGGATATTTCTGGCCATTTAGTATGAGGTCCTCGTGGAACGGCATATTGAACTTCTTCTGCAAACACTTTCATAATTGGGTCGTCTCCATACATAGCTTCTATATTTACATCAGATTTTGGAGAAAATTTTCTTATTTCTTTACAATATCTTTCGGATACTTCGGTGCTTATAAACCATGATAAAAATGCCCATGCTCCTTCAACATTTTTACCTTTCAATATCGTAAAATTTTCTCCTCCTAAAACTGATGCGTATTTTTTATCCATAGGAATTTTTGCCACTCCCCAATTTTTATTAGGAGCGTTTCTTTTAATAGATGGAATTATCCAATTACCGTTAACCATCATAGCAGCGTTTCCAGAATTAAATTGTTTTTCTATATCGCCCTGTCCCCATATTAATAACTCTTTACTTGCATATCCGTTTTTTACCAAATCGGTTAAAAATGTTAAAGCTCTAACGCCTTCTGGAGTATTTATTTTATTTATATTTCCTCCAGCAGATATTATCCATGGTAAAAGTTGAAAAGTTCCCTCCTCATTTTTAACTCCGCTCCAAACCAACCCTTTTCTACTTCCAGAAGTTAATAATTTAGCGGCTTCCTCCAACTGCGCCCAATTTGTAGGAACAGATAAATTATTTTCTATAAATAAATCTATATCATAAAATAATGCCAAACAGGTTATAGCTTGAGGCAGCCCGTATATTCTATCGTTATATCGGACAGAATTTAAAGGGCCATCTAAAAATTTATTATCTTCCCAATTGTTAAATCTATCAGTTATATCTTCAAAAAGCCCCGATTGAGAAAAAGATGCTTGGTCGGGATTATCTATCATGCCTATATCTGGCAATTCTCCAGCGACAAGTCCCATAGCATATTGTTTTAACAATTCCTCTCTTGGAACATATTCAGGTTTAACTAAATATTTATCTTGTATAGAATTAAATTCATCTATATATTTATAGAAACTCCCTACATCTATTTCACTAAAATAATGCCAAAGAGTTACGATTTGTTTTCCATCTTTAGTGGTAGAATCGTTATTTCCACAACTAAATACAAAAATTAACGAACAAAATAATAATAACTTTTTCATGATTTTTCTCCTTAATTGTTATAATTTTTAGCTATAAATTTGAAATCATATATTACGATTTCACAGCCTATTCTTGCCAAAAAATAATGGCAATTTGATAAACTTTCCATAGTTTTATTTGCTATGGTTTCGGACGCGTTACAAAACGCTTTTTTAATACTTTTACAATTCATTTGTTACCTCTAATAATTTTATTAATAAAATGAATTTACTTAATCTATATATTAATTAAATCATCTTACTAATACAAGTATAATATATTTCGTAATATTTGTCAATACCTAAATTAAAATTTTTTTTAATTTTGAAAGAAATTTATTATTAAATTATGGTATTTATATCTAATTTTCACACATTTTAGGATAAAACATCTTTCATACTATATAAATTAGGCTTTTTTCCAATCAAAAATTTAGCCGATTTTATAGCTCCATGAACAAATATTTTTTTCGACATAGCCGTATGTTTTATTTCTATAGATTCATCGTCTCCGTAAAAAATAACTCTATGCTCGCCGACTACCGAACCTCCTCTAATCGAATGCATGCCGATTTCATTTTTATCTCTTTTATGATTTCCTTCCCGTCCGTTTACTAAATTCATTTTATTTTCCAAAGTTTCGTTTATTATATTGAATAAAGTTTTTGCCGTTCCGCTCGGAGAATCCGCTTTTTTATTATGATGCGTTTCCAAAATTTCTATATCGAAATTATTTAATATCGCGGAAATTTTTGAAACCAAATCGTTCATTAAATTTATTCCAATAGAAGTGTTTGACGAAAGCAGTATTGGAATTTTAGAAGAGGCTTCTTTAATTTGACCCAATATTTTATCGTCATAACCCGTAGTGCAAATCACTATCGGAATATTATTATTAACGGCAAATTTAAGCATATTCGGAATTCTTGAAAAATGCGAAAAGTCTATTATTATATCGCCTTTTTCTTCGGTTAATTCGTCCGCAAATCCCGTTATCTCCAAATCTTCTTCGGTTTCGGCAACGGATTTTAAAAGAGAACTCATCGTTCCCCTTCCATGAATAATTATTTTAATTTTGTTCATTTTTTAACTCCGTATTTTTTTATTATCTCTTTAACATGCTCTTTATTTTTTTCGCTTAATGGTCCCAAAGGCGAACGACAGTCTCCAACTTCAAAACCGAGTATATTCATTGCGTATTTTATAGGCACGGGATTAACTTCTATAAACATCGCTCTTATTAAATCTATAAAATGTATTTGAGTTTTAACCGCCTCTTTAATGTTTCCGTTTAGATAATTCATAACCATATCATGATTTTCTTTAGGAACGATATTGCTTGTCACCGATATTACGCCTTTTCCTCCCAAAGCAAGTATCGGAGTAACCATATCGTCATTTCCAGAATATAAATCTAAATTAGGAACTTCGCTTGCTATATCCGCCGTATAACTTATATCCCCGCTCGCTTCTTTTATCGCTTCTATATTTGAAACTTCCGATAATTTTTTAATCACAGAAATTGGAAGTTTAACTCCCGTCCTCGAAGGCACATTATACATTATAATCGGGCATTTTGCCGCGTTTGCGATTTGCGTAAAATAATCTATTAAACCGCTGTCGTTTCCTTTATTATAATATGGAGTAACCGCCATAATCGCGTCCGCTCCGTATTCGTAGGATTTTTTCGTAAGCTCTACCGCTGTCGCCGTGACATTAGTTCCCGTTCCAGCAATAAGCATAGTTCTTTTATTTGTAACTTCTATGCAGAATTTGATTACTTCTATTCGCTCTTCTCTCGTCAAAGTCGCGCTCTCTCCCGTAGTTCCCGCGGCAATTATAGCGTCTACTTTATTTGCTATTTGAAATTCTATAAGTTCGGCTAATTTTTTATAATTAACCTGCCCGTCTTTTGTAAACGGCGTTACCAAAGCTACGCCCGCTCCCGTAAATAATGATGACATATTAATCTCCTTAATTTTAAATTTTATTTATTCTATAAAATTTTATTTAATTTTTTATTCTTATATTTTAATTTATTTTTAATTTTTTATAAACAGCTCTTTTTTATTATAAGTTTCGTAAACATTAACTATTTGAATATTTACTCCTATATTTATCGCTCTTTCGTCTACATCAAATAATCCGTTATGAATTGGAATATTTAAATTTTCGTTTGAAACTCCCAGACTAAAAAAAGCGCCCGAAACTTTTTGAAGATAATAACTAAAATCTTCCGTAGTCATATTAGCGTTTTCTTCTATAAAAACATTTTCTTTTCCCAATACCGAAAAACCGCTTTCTTTTACAATATCTACCGCTTCCGCGTGATTAATAATCGCGGGATAGGAAGGCATATTTATAAACTCCGCTTTTGCGCTAAAAGAGTCCGCCGTATTTAAAACGATTTTTTCTATCATAGATAATCTTTTTTTTCTTTTTTCGTCATCGCATAACATTCTTATTATTCCTTCCATTTGAACGAAATCGGCTACTACATTTCTTGCGCTTCCTCCTTTTATAGTTCCGACATGAAGCCTTATACTTCCGTCCGTGAAAGCCGAAATAAAATTATGCAATTGATTTAAAATATTTGTGGCAATTATTATCGCGTCTATTCCTTCGTAGGATTTTGCGCCATGCGAAGATTTGCCAAATATTTTAATATCAAACATATTCGAGCTTGCATACATAACTCCGTATTTTACGCTTATTTGTCCCGCTTTTATTTCGGGGCGAACATGCAAACCGTAAATTACATTGACATTATCCAAAGCGCCTTCGTCTATCATAGGTTTTGCGCCTCCCGTAGTTTCTTCGGCGGGCTGATAAATTAATCTTATATTGCATGGAGGTTTTACTTCTGAAAAATATTTTGCTATTCCCGTTAAAATTGCTGTATGAACATCATGTCCGCAGGCATGACATTTTCCTTTTTCTTCCGAAGAATATTCGCAGTTTTTCAAATCTCTTTTCAAATCGTCCATCGGAAGAGCGTCCATATCCGCCCGAAAAGCTATAGTAAAATTTTTGTCCGCTCCTTCGATGTCAGCGATAATTCCCGTTTTTGCAATTTTAGTTTTATGTTTTATATTAAAAGATTTAAGAATAGACGAAATTTTTTCCATAGTTCTAATTTCTTCAAAGCCTAATTCTGGATGTTTATGGATATCTCTTCTCAAATCAATTAAAAATTCTCTCATTGAATCAAGCGAGGATTTTATTAAATCGTTATCGTATATCATATTTATTTCCCCATGCTTTCCTGCTTGACTTTCTTATCAACAACAGACCTTTTTGCAAGTTCGTCTTTTATATCGTTTAAAGTTATATTTTTTTCAACCATTAAAACGAGACTATGATAAAATAAATCGGCAAGTTCGTATATAGTTTCTTCTTTGTTATCGTTTTTAGCTCCAATTATAACCTCTGAAGATTCTTCGCCTATCTTTTTTAATATTTTATCAATTCCGCTATTAAAAAGATAAGTCGTATACGAGCCTTCCGTATTATTTATTTTTCGTCCTCTTATAAGTTCGTATAATTTATAAACCGAAAAATCTTTGTAATTTTCTTTTTCGTAAATTTCGTTCATAAAACAAGATTCCGCTCCAGTATGACATGCGGGACCTTCTTTAATAACTTCCACAACCAAAGCATCGTTATCGCAATCGCTTTTAATATTCTGTATATGCTGATAATTTTTTGAAGTCTCTCCTTTTCGCCAAAGTTCTTTTCTGCTTCTGCTATAGAAACAAGTTTTGCCTTCGTTAATGCTTATTTCCAAACTTTCTTTATTCATGTAGGCTAAAGTTAAAACTTCTTTTGTATAATAATCGATTACTATAGCGGGAATTAATCCCTTTTCGTCAAATTTTAATTTTTCAATATTTATAATGTTTTTCATTTTACAATCTCACTTTTATATTATTATTTTTCAAATATTCTTTCAAATCTTTTATATCTATTTCTTTAAAATGAAATATCGAAGCGGCAAGTCCAGCGTCTACTCCTTTCACTTCAAAAACTTCTTTAAAATGTTCCATCGTTCCCGCTCCTCCAGAAGCGATTATTGGAATTGAAACATTATCCGCTATTTCTTTTAATAAATCTATATCGAAACCGTTTTTAATTCCGTCCGTATCGATACTGTTTATCACGAGTTCGCCCGCTCCGTTTTTCTCTCCGTTGATAACCCATTCTATAGCATCAATATTAGTATTTTCTCTTCCGCCTTTAACGAAAACCGAATATTTTTGTCCGATTTTTTTTATATCAACGGAAAGAACAACGCATTGATTTCCGTATCTTTCCGCAGCCTCTCTTATCAAATTTGGATTTTTTACCGCTCCAGAATTTACGCTAACTTTATCCGCTCCAGATTTTAAAACTCTGTCAAAATCTTCTATTTTATTTATTCCGCCGCCAACCGTTAATGGAATAAAAATTTCTTTCGCTACTCGCTCGAGAGTTTGAACGAATAAATTTCTATTTTCGTAAGAAGCGGTTATATCGTAAAAAACGAGTTCGTCCGCCATTGAATTATTATAATATTTCGCAAGCTCAACGGGGTCGTTCACATCTTTAAGCCCGACAAAATTTGCGCCTTTTACTACTCTTCCGTCTTTAACATCCAAGCATGGTATAATTCTTTTCGTTATCATTTTTAATCCAAATTATTTTGAAATTTTTATTATTTCTTTCAAATCTATTTTTTTTTCGTATATAGCCTTTCCAACAATAGCGCCGTCAATTTTCATTTCTTTAAGTTTAATAATTTCTTCTTTATAAGTTATTCCTCCCGAAGCGATTATATTGCAAGAAACTTTATCTTTAAGTTCTTTATAAATATCCAAATTAGTTCCCGAGAGTTTTCCGTCTTTTGATATGTCGGTATATATTATAGTTTCAATTCCTATGGAGTCAAATTTCTTGCAACAATCTACAGAATCCTCTTTTTTAATTTCTTTCCAGCCTTTAACCGCTACCATTCTATTTTTTGCATCAACCGAAACGGCAATATTTTTTTTATACTTTTTTATCATTTTCTCCAAAAAATCCAAATCTTCAAAAGCTATAGTTCCGAGTATTATTCTTTTGACTCCAATATCCAAATATTTTTTTATAGTTTCTTCGTTTCTTATTCCGCCACCGACTTGAGTAAATAAATCGCATTTTTTAATTATTTTTTCTATTGTATTAAAATTAAAAGTATTTCCTTCGCTTGCTCCGTCCAAATCGACAATATGCAAATTTTCACTTTTGCATTCTATAAAGAAATCTAAAACTTCCATAGGATTCGTGAAATAAGTTTTTTTATTATTATAATCTCCTTCGGTTAGTCGCACCACCTCTCCGTTTTTCAAATCTATCGCTGGAAATATTTTCATTTATAAGTTTCTCCTTCAAATCAAATCTTTAAAACCTTTAAGTATATTAAGTCCCGTATTTCCGCTTTTTTCGGGATGAAATTGTATTCCGTAAATATTATTTTTTTTAACGACTGCGGGAATTTCAATATCGTATTCCGAATCGGCTATTATACTTTCCGCGCAGTTTTTAGCGTAATAAGAATGAACGAAATAAACGAATTCTTTATTTTTAATATATTTAAAAATTTTATCTTCTTTTTTTATATTCAAATTATTCCAGCCCATATGCGGAACTTTCAATTCTTTATTTTTTAAATCTTTTTCTATCGGGCAAATCTTTCCTTTTATCAAACCAAGTCCTTCGTATTCTCCGTATTCGTAGCTTTTATCGAAAAACATTTGCATTCCCAAACAGATTCCTAAAATTATTTTTCCCTTTTTGCTTTCTTCAATTAAAGTTTCTTTTAAAATTCCTTCGTTCTTTTTTTCCAATTTTTCAATCGCGTCTCTAAAAGCTCCGACTCCCGGCAGAATTATTGCGGCGGATTTTTTTATAATATTTTCATCGTCCGTTAATTTATTTTCTATTCCGACATAATTTAAAGAAGACATTAAAGAAAATAAATTTCCGACTCCGTAATCTATTATCGCAACCATTTTTTATAAACCTTTTATAACAAACCTTTTGTTGACGGAATTTCGTTTTTATATTTTTCGTCTATTTCTACCGCTTGGGCGAGCGCTTTTGCAAAACCTTTGAAAATAGATTCTATAATATGATGAGTATTTTCTCCATGAAAAGTTTTTACATGCATCGTTATATTCATGGAATTAGTAAAAGCGATAAAAAATTCTTTAACTAATTCCGTATCAAAATCTCCGACTTTTTGATTGATTAAATCGGATTCAAAAATCAAATGACTTCTTCCGCATATATCAATCGCAACCAAAGTCAATGCTTCGCACATTGGCATAAAAAAATTACCGTATCTTTTTATTCCTTTCAAATCTCCCAAAGCTTCGGCAAAACATTTTCCCAAAACGATTGCCGTATCTTCAACGGAATGATGATAATCAATATGAATGTCGCCTTCGCATATAGTTTCCAAATCGAATCTTCCATGTCGAGCGAATAAATCGAGCATATGGTCTAAAAATCCGACTTTAGTTTTATTTGAATATTTTCCCGTTCCGTCTATATTTAATTTAATTTTAATTTTCGTTTCGTTTGTGTTTCTTTCAATTTCCGATTTTCTCATTTTAAATTCTCCATAAAATAAAAATAAAATTTAATTAATAATTTCTTTTATAGCGTTTATAAAAATAATCATTTCTTCGTCAGTTCCGACAGTTACTCTTATAAAATTATTAATAATATCCTGTTTAAAATATCGAACTAAAATTCCTTTGTCTTTCAATTTCAAATAAATATCTTCTGCAAAAATTTTATCATGCGATACGAATAAAAAATTTGATTTTGAATCTAAAACTTTAAATTCTAATTTTTTTAATTCTTCTTTAGTTTTTTCTCTCGTGTTTATAATTTTTGAAACTGATTCTTTAAAATATTCTTCGTCTTTAAAAGCTTCGATTCCCGCCAAAATGGAAAGTCGATTTATCGTATAAGAATTGAAAGAAAATTTTATATTTTTTAGTCCTCTTATCAATTCTTTATTTCCGAGCGCAAAGCCCAAACGCATTCCCGCCAAACTTCTCGATTTTGAAAAAGTTTGGATAACGAGCAAATTATCGTATTTATTTATGAGTTGAATTGCCGACTCTCCGCCAAAATCTATATAAGCCTCGTCTATTATCACGACATTATTCAAATTGGTTTTAATTATTTCTTCTATTTCGTTTAATTTAAGTAATATTCCCGTAGGAGCGTTTGGATTTGCAATAATTATTCCAGAGTCCAAATTTTTAAAATCATTTATATCGATGGAAAAATTTTCTTTAAGAGGAATTTTTTTTTCTTCCAAATCGAACAAATCGGAATAAACCGAATAAAAACTATAAGTTATATTTGGATAATAAATTTTATCTCCTTTATTGAAAAATGCCACAAAAGAAAAAGCGAGTATTTCATCCGAACCGTTTCCTATAAAAATATTTTCATTTTCGAGTTTATATTTTTTCGCAATAATATTTTTCAAATCGCTAATATCGGGGTCGGGATATAATCTCAAATCGTCAAAATCGCTTTCCGTTATAATTTTTTTTACATTTTTTGACGGCGGATAAGGAGACTCGTTCGTATTAAGTTTAATATATTTTTTATCTTTAGGCTGCTCCCCTTGAACATAAGGAATAACCGAATTTGCTTTATCGCTTAAAAATTTATTCATAATAAAATCTGCTTTATATAATTTTTTGTATTATTATATATGATATTTAATATAAATAAAAGCGTTTAATAAAAATAAGTTTGCATTGAGATTATAATTTAATAAGGAATTTTTAGATTATTTTTTAATTTTAGATATTTCTCTTTCGCCAGTAGATTTATCTTCTATCATCATGCATATAATCTTTTTTATATTTTTAATTTTGTCATATTTTATAACCAGACTTACAAATATGTTTGAATTAAAACCGTCCGATTTTATTATATAAACATCTAATTTATCGTTATAATAAGTTTCTTCGCTTCTATACATTCTCCAGCATAAAGCGTTAAATATATCGTTTAATTGAGGGTAAACTTTATTTTTTTCTTCTAAAAAAGAATCAATATCTCTCGTATCAATTTCAAGCATACGCAAACCAAAACAATTAACTATATTTTATAACCAATAGCTTTTTCTATGCATTCTATATCAATTTCGTTTATCTCGCCAAGATTAGCAGCGTAAATCGTATATAATGGTATTTCTTCGCCTATAGCCGCCATTTCCCAAATTTCGTTATGAGTTTCTTCGCTTATTTTTTTAGCCGTATAATCGTTGCAAATAGTTTCTCTATAAGCATTTAATACATCGACTTCCTTGCCATTTAAACAAGTCAAATCGACATCTTCCAAACTGAAAAAAACCGTGTGATTATAAGAATCGTATTTCTTTTTTGATATCGCAATTTTACCTTCATTTTCAAGTTCTTTTAATATATTTATTATATTTTTTGGAACTGGTCCAAATTGTCTTTTAATATAAATATCGTTCGTTATAGATTTTTTTTCTTTTAAAAATATTTCTCCATCCGAATAAAATAATATCTTATTAAGTTTTATAGAGCCTAAAGTTAACGGATTTTTACAACTGTCTATAATATAATGAACGGCGGATTTATATTTTTCATTCATATTTTTACCTCCGATTAATCTAATTATATTTTAGTATAAATATCGTATTTTTCAAGTATAAACAAAACAAAATAAATGATTTCAATTGCAAATATTATAATCAATAATTTAAACCCAATTCTCTGCTCTCAAACCTTTTATGCGCTTAAATTCTTTTAAATTATTCGTAATAAGCGTAAAATCTTTTGCAAGTGAACATGATGCAATAAGCATATCCATAGAACCTATAATTTCTCCTTTATTTTCAAGTTCAGTTCTTATTTTTCCATAAGCCAAAGCGCATTCAATATCGAATTCCACAATATTAAACGGAGATAAAAAATTATTCAAACTTGATAAATTTTGCTCTCGTTTAGAACTTTTATAAACTCCGTAATAGAGTTCCGATACGGTAATACCTGATATTGCAATTTCGCCAAAACTATAACTTTCTAATTTTTTTCTAACATTTAACGGTTTATTTTTAATAATATAAATGCAAATATTAGTGTCAAGCATTAGTTTTTTCAAAATAAATCCTCTCGCTTTTGAATATTTTGATTAAACTCTCTGCTATCTAAAATTTTTGTAAAATCTTCGGAGAATTCGTCCAAATTATCAAACCAGCTTTCCCATATATATTTATTTTAACGATTTTAAGATTCGTAAAATATATATTATCTCCTATAGCTCATGTTTATCATGAGCTATGCATTTTTATTAACAGTCTTATTTATAATAAAAATGTCGATTCTAAATATAGCGACAAAAAGCAAATTGCTTCAAAAATAAATACAACTCGATTATCTACTATAGATAATACAAAAGAAAAATATCTTAAAACTGCTAAAAATCTTTTTAGCGTAAAAAAAATAAAAAGCGAGGTAAATAATGACAACATTAAAAAATGATAATTTAAAAATTGCAGAGCTTTGGCAAGAATTATTTTCTTTAAGCTATAAACAAAATCTGTTAAACGATTTTGGTAGTCGTTTATTTCTATTTAGAAAAGAGCTTAATTTAAATGAATTAGAAATAGAGTTTATAGTAAAAATCTATTGCTTCAAAGGACGCTCATGCGAAGAATTAAAATCCGAGCAAGGCGTAGATATGCTTAAAGATTATAAAGAGCAAGAAGAAAGTTTGAAACAAAAAAAATATTTAGTGATAAGAGAAGAAAAAGCGGAAAGAGACGGAGTAGAAGGAATAAGAATATTTTACGATTTCAAAACTCTACTCAATGAATTAAATAAACTTGCGAAAGAATATTTTGAAAAACTTTCAGTTAGAGTTCATGAATTACAAAAAGAAATTGAAAATATAGAAAAAGAAAAATTGGAAAAGGTGGACGATTATGAATCAACTTCAATTAATTAAACCAGAATTGCAAAAGACGGAAGAATTTTTTAAAAATTATTGGGGTGAGGAGTTTATGTATAGCGGACTTGCGATACTCCCTCAAGTTCTGCTTGACAGCAGAGTAGAGCTTAATCTATCGCATGCGGAACTTTATTTTATCGAAAAAGTTTTTACTTTAAGTTTCAGAGGTTTTGTATTTATAAAAGATAGAGATATATCTATTTATAATGCAAGAAACATAACGACTATTAGAAAAAGATTAAAAGAAAAAGGGTATTTAGATTTTGAAGTTCGAGATAACGAAGATAGAAATCGAGGCGTTATCTACGACTTTAGCGGACTTAAAAAAGCGGTTGCGGAGCTGGTAAAGAATAACGAAAAACTTCGCAATACAATCGCATATCTTGAAAGCGACAGCGAAACTCCCGATTTATTTTCTTCTCTTTACAAAGATTTAAAAAAAGAAATTAAAAAAGAAAACAAAAAAAATAAAGAGAATAAAGAAATAAAGAAAGATAAAGCTATAGAAGTAAAAGAAACTAAAGAAGAAACAAAAAAAGAAAAAACCGAAAGCGTTAGTAAAGAAATAATCGAAAATATAGAATTCAAAAGCGCTCGTTTATTAGCAGATTCGGATAATGAAAATAATTCTAAAAATAAAAGCGAAGAAGATATATTTATCGAACAGTATAATCAGCTTCATATAAAAGTTTTAGGTTTTGATTTACTTACTAATAAAAGCAATATTCAAAAATTAAAAAAATATTTGATTAAAGATTATAAAGACAGAAAAAGAACAGTTGGGATGGCATTTGATATTGCAGAAAGAAGTTTCTTGAAATTAAGCGACAAACAAAAAACATCTCTAAAATTGCAAGATTTGGTGAGGCAGGCTTTAGCGGGAATATTGAATATAGAAACAAAAACGCGTAAAGTTCCGCGAGGCGCTTTCGTAATGAAAACGCTTCTTGACAAAGTAAAAAGCGGAAAAGATTTTAAAACTGAATATGAGAAATTCGAGAGCGTATTAAACGAAGATATATACGCAATAAACGAAGAAAATTATAAAAAAAATAGATTAATAGAAGAAAAATATAAACAAAAATATCAAGAAAAATGGGGGAAGGATGACTAACAAAATTATATCTATAAAAGATTTTCAAAATTTACAAGATTATAAAATTTCTTTAGAAAGAGATTTTATAAAAGCGAGAAACGGCAAAGACCCGAACTGCCGAAAATGTGACGAAAAAGGATATTTGAAAGACGCTTATAAAACAAAAGTCGGCGATAAAGAAATATCTTTTAATTCAGTATGCGACTGTGTTCGATACGATAAAAATAAAATCGAAGAACAGTTGCAAAGACTAAATATAACTATAAAGCAGTATCGAGCGATTTTTGGACAGTTAGACGAAAATATGACATTAGATATATATGCGAAAGATTATCGTCAAAACGAACTTATAGAAATGTTTAAAAATTATTTAGAAGTATCTTCTCCAGCTTCGATACTTCTATACGGAGAATCGAAAAGCGGGAAGACTACAATTTTAAGACTGCTTTGGCAAATATACGCTATCAATAAAGTAAACGCGTTTTATTTGAAAGCGTCTTATTTTGAGAAAATGTATAAACAGTTATATACGAGTAAATCCGCAAACGATATTCAAAGCGCGATTAATTCTAAAATAGAGAACGCTAAAAAATGCGATATTCTTTTGATTGACGATTTAGACAGTATCGGATTTGCGACAGCGAAAAACGGTTATTATGAGATATTCGATTATTTGAATAGACATGATAAAAAAGTAATTATGACTTCAAACTCTTATATAGAAGATATATTAGAAAAACTAAAAGAGAAAAAAGATAAAGACTCAATAAGAATGGCAGATAAAATTATTAGCAGAATGTTAGGGCTTGGACTCATTCAATTAGAGCTTAAAAAATACAATCCGCCTCAAAAAACGATTATTAAAAGAAAAACTTTTGAAAATAAAAAAGAGGCTTGATGATGTTTGATTTGCATATAACAAGAAACGAAAAAGGAATATACGAAGTCGCTTATAAAACAGAAGACAAACAAGAAGCTTTTAAAATCTGCGATATTCTCGAAGCGTTAAACGAGCAAGAATTAATGCAGTCTTATGAAGTATTAGAAAAAAAAGAAGAAGATATTGAAAACAAAAATATAATAGACGATAGCGAATACGATATAGAAACTAATACATATAGATATAAAGATAATAATCAAAATATTAAAATAGATTTCAATAAATGTCCTTTACCGCCTTTTAAAAATACGAGTTGGGCTTTAGTTTCTACTGTTTATTTAAAGATATATTATAAAAATCCAAAATTGCGACAAGAATATAAAGAAAAAATATTGCAAGAATGGAAAAAGCGAGGCGAGGACGAAAATAATTTAATCGAAAATAAAGATGCTAATATTGATAATAAGAGAAGCGAGCTTACGAATAAAGAAGAATTAGAATTAAAAAAAGCGGAAATAAATAAAAAAATTGAAGCGATAAAAAGAGGCAGAGATTTATTTTCTTTATCCGATGACGAGCTTAAAAAAATTATCGAAATAGATATATATGACGATACGGCTTTGCATATTTTGAAAGGACGAGAATTCAATAGAAAACAAAAAGAAGAACGAGAAAAAGAAGAACAGGAAAAACAAAAAAAAGAAACATTAAAAGAAAACAAAGACGGAATAATCGAGTTTGGCGAAAGCGACAATAAAGAAAAAGAAAATAAAAAATCGGAAAAATTGGAAGATGACCCGCTCTCGAAAAATAATAACGATTGGAGCAGCGCAGATTTGGAAGACGGCGAATATATGTTTGACGATGACGAAGAGGACGGATTCAGATTCGAGTAAGGAGTGAAAATGATTGACTTAAGAAAAATTAATAAAATAAAATTGTTATGTATTTATTGTAATGAAAATAATATAAATGCGAAAGTGACGAAAGATATAAACGCTTTAATGAAAAAACTGCAAGAAAAAATGAGAGAACATGAGAAAAGCAAGGAAGAAAATAATGGCTAAAATCAATATACAGAAATATAAAGATATTTATAACGAGATGCAAGCTGTTGCAGAAAGCGTTTCTATTTCAAAAGTATTTTACGATTTTATAGAAATGTTCGCTTTAGAAATTGCAATAAAAATCGGACATATTAAAAGTCAAGAAAAATATAATCAAACAAAATCTCATTATAAAGAAAAAGATTTAATTCATTATAATAATTTTAAAAGTTTAGTTATAAAAGAATTTCAAAATAATCGTTTTCAAGATGTTTTCGGAGTATTATTTCATGAATTATTATTGCATAACGATTTTAAAGGACAGTTCTTTACGCCATACTCGGTTTCGTTAGCGATAGCAAAAGCGAGTATTACCGAAGAAGATTTGCAAAATAAAGATTTTCTATTTATGAACGAACCCGCATGCGGAAGCGGAGGTATGATTATAGCCGCTTCTCAAATTGTAGAAGAATTAAATTATAACTATAGCGAAAAAATGATTTGGCTTGCGCAAGATATAGATATATATTGCGTATATATGTGTTATGTTCAATTAAACTTGACAGGAATTGCAGCAATAGTTCAACATTCTAATTCTTTAAGTGTAGAAGTATTTGAAAGTTTTTATACGACTGCTTATTTACTTAATAACTGTAAAGCGAGATTGGAAAATAAATTTAAAGAAAATAAAACTCTTGAAATAATTCGAGAGATGGAAAATGAAAAATCCGAAAGCGAAACGAAAAATAAAGAAGAACAATTTAATTTTAATTTTTAAAAGAGGTATTAAATGAAATTAACATTTGAATATTACGATAAAAAACAAACATATAGCGATACTGCGAAAGATGAGGCTTTTTTAGCTATAGCAATGAAAAAGAATAAAAACAATGATTATGAAATACGACATAATCATAGCGGAACAGGTGCGGAGATTTCTTTAATGCTTATTCATTTGCTTTGTGATGTTTATAAAGCTGCAGATTGTAGCGATAGTTTAATGAAAGATATTTGGAAGAATTTTCAAAAATACAAAAACGATAAAATAACATCTGTAATAATGGAGTAGAAAATGTTTTATTATAAATTTGGTTATGTAGTATTTGAACGAAAGATAAAAAAGAGCAACTGCGAAAATTGTAAAATAAGATTTAACTGTGTCGGTTATATAGCGAAAGAATATGTTAAAGAGAAAAGAGAAATTAAAAAGCTGATAGAAAAAAGCTGGGATAAAGAAACTTGGAATATGATTAATAAAAAATCTATAGACATGAAAAACATGAAAGCGAGGGAGTATTTTAAAAATGGCATGGAAAATGATAACGGATACAAAAATTATAGACGGCGAGATTTACGAAGAAGCGGAATATTTTAAAAATAGCAAAGTGAAAATTATACATGCTTCTATTTTCTTTAAGCAAGTAGACTCTAATTTTAAGAAAGTTTACGATGCTTTAAGAATTATAGAATCGAAATATAAAGACGCTATCGAGATAAAAATTAAACTTGTAAAACTTCAAAAATCCGAAGCGGACGATTTGCATGTAGTATTTAATAATAGAGCGATTTATAAAGATTGTCATAAATTAGACACTTATATTTATATAGTCGATAAAATTTTAAATAAAAAGAGAGGTAAGAAATGAAAGGTAAAACAACAAAAAACATTAATGCAGTATTTGACACAAGCAAGTATAAAAAGAAATATCTAAACTGCGAGATTATTTTTAGCGACAAGAAAGGTAGATTAAAACTAGAACATGTTACGATAGCTATGTTCAAAAAAGCGATAGAGTTCGGTTTTGAAATAGATTATATAAAAATCGACAATAAAAAATACGGAGCTGTAATATGATTAAATATTTAAGAAGTTTCTTCGATTTGACGAGCGAGCAACGAGAAGAAATGCTAAATTGGGTAAACGAAATAGTAAAAAAATATAAATTAAACGATGTATGCGAAATGATAATATTTCATTTATGCATGCAGTATTGTTTCGATTTATATTCCGAACTCGATTTAGATTATTTTTATTCAAATTTTTATAGCGATAAAGAAACTATCGACAAAAATATAGAGCGACTATTTAAAAAAAGCATTGTCGGATACATAAGAAACACACAAGAGAGAAAGTCTATATATTTGAGAGACGAAATAATTAAAAAGTTTGACGAAAATTTTGAGGAAGGATTTTCAACGCATAGCGATAAAAACATTGTCGACTTTTTAGAAGAAAATAAAGATAGAGAAGATTTTGCAATAATAGACATGAATACTGATAAGCAAGTAAGCGTTCAAGAAGCTGTAGATATTATGATTAAAAATAGCAGTATTCAAAATTAAGGAGATGTAAACATGACTAAAAACAAAGAAAGACAAAAAGAATTAAAAGAAAAGATTAAAAAATTGGAAAATGAAGTAAATAAATTATCGCAAGTAATATCAAAAAAATGCAAAGAAACTGATAAATTGCTTGATAAAAGACAGTCATTACAAGAAAAATTGAATAGAGCGAGAATGGAAGTGAGAAATAATTTTACTGTTCTAATTAGATTTACTGATACTCTTAAAGAAAAAGAATGCGATACGCTAAAAAGCTGTTATTATTTTATAAATAATTCAATCGTTAATCGTAAAGATACTCAATTTATAAAAATAGAGTTTAATCATCCGAACGAGCAAGGAGAATAAAAATGGCGACAATAGAAGAATTACAAAACGAATTGACAGTAATTCGCACAACCGAAATTGAAACATTGAAAGATTGTTTAAGTTTTATAGAAAAATCGATAAAAGAAAATAACAAAATATATTATATCACTATAGATATAAATAAAGAAATCGAGGTTTGAAATGAGCTATACAGAACAAAGAATAAAATTAGAAAAAGACGGCGCTGAATGGTTTGACACTTTAAGAAAATTAAAAGCGCTTACAAAGTCGATAGTATTAAACGAAGCATTAGACGAACTCGAACTTACAGATATGAGAGATAATATAAGAATTTTTTTCGCTTTAATAGAACATGAATTGCAAGAATTTAAAAATAAAAAATCGAAGGAGAATTGAAATGACAGTTTTAATAAGTAAAGAAATGCAAACCGAAATAGATTTTATTTATAATCTATATAAAAAAGGTTTTGTAAAATGTGAAGAATTGCAAAAAATAATTAATTTTTTCGCAGAGAGAAGAGCGAGAGAAGATAACAAAAATAAGCGAGGTTAAACATGATTAAAAAGATTAAATTATTTCTACTTAAAATACAGATAACGATATACGAATATCAAGCAAAAAGAATTGCAAAAGAATATTGGAGGGAATTAGATAATGAAAGACGAAACAATAAAAACTAATTGCATAAATCGAGCCAAAAGAGATTTTAAAAAACATGTTCGGGTGCATAATTTTGCTTTATACAGTTTATGCACAGTTATAAGAAAAGTATTTAATTTTGAAACTATAATCAATAACGGAAAAATAGATTTTGAAATGGGCGGTTGCACTTATAACGCTTATTTGAGTCGCGGTTATATTGTTTTAGAAGAAGCGGACAACACTACGATAGAAAATGTCTGGACTACTGAAAGTGTCGAAGAGTTTATAGATTTAGTTAAAGATTTGCGGGAGGATAACTAATGTTAATAAAAGATAAAGACGGAAATGTTATAATTGAAAATAAAGAAGTTCAAAATGCTTTAATCGAAGCTATAGTAAAAAATGCAATGATTGATAAAGAAAATTATAAAATGTTCGGCGAGATTAAAGTAACTGTAAATAATAGAGTTATTTTAGTTCAAGAAGAAGATTTAAAAGAATATTTTTTAAGGCAGGTTTGAAAAATGGGAATAGCGTTTAAAGATTCGGTTTTAAGAGAAACTGTTTCTAATATCCGAAAGATTTTAGAAAAAGAATTTATTTTTAAAGCGTTTGATAGCGATATAGACGGCGAAGGAAACAGAACTATAATAGCGTCTATATTATATATGTTTTTAATAGAAATATTTTCGCATGAAAAATATATTAATAAATCTGATAGTAAAATAATTGATTATTGTATGATTGATGTAAATTACGATATCGAACGCACGGAAGAATTAATCGAGCAAGTATTATATTTCTTAAATTGCTTAACAAGAAAAAATATTTTAATTAAGAAAAGAAGAAATAAAAAAAATTATTATAGTTTTAATAAATCATATTTGGAGAGTATAAAAAATGAAAGATAATCAATATTACGAAGACAGATTATTTTATAGAAGAAGATTAGCTTTATCAATTTTGTTAGAGCTTAAAAAAGAAAAAAGAAAAGTGGAAATTATGGACTCTACAGGTATCGAATATAGCATAGACGAAGCGATTGAAGTCGTAAGAAGCGAAATATTAAACGATGCTTTAAAAGAAAGCGATTTGAAAGTGTATATACATGAAAAATCTAAAGCGAAGGCAGGTAAAATAAAATGAGCGAATTTAGCAAGAGAGAAATTAAAAAAAAATATAAAAATGTATAAAGAAAAATTAAGGTTGTTATATAGCGCTAAAAAAGATTTTGACGAAGCTATACGACTTAATCCTAATGCGTCAGAATTTTTTAATAATAGAGCGAAGTGTTTAATGTCAATAAGCGAGTATGAAGCAAATTTAAAATTTTGGCGAAATGAATTAAAAGAGGTAGCTGAAGATGAGTGAAATACCAATCGTGAAATGTAAATATTGTCAAAGAGATTTTAAAGAAGATAGAGTTATGATGTTCGATTCAGGTTTAAAGAAACATTATATCTGTTCTGCTTGCTACAATAAAGCTATAATACAATTCGATACTGCTTTTGCGTTATTAAGAGACGAAGAAAGTAGCAAAAAAAGATATAAACGACAATATTTTGAAAGCAGAAGTTTAACAGAACTTATACATGCTTCAAATAAACATTATATAAATCATAGAATAGTCGCAGTATTCAAAGAAGAAAATAAATATATTGCGATTGTGGAAAAGGAGATAAAGGATGAATAAATTAAAAGCAGATATATTAACAATAATCAATCGAACAGATTTGAAAGATAAAGAAAAAATTGCAATAATAAAATATTTTGTGGAGACGGCAGAATGATAGAGAAAGAAATTCAAAAATGGTTTGACGAATTAGGAGCGAATAATCCAGATTTGGAAATTATAGATTATAAAAAATAAAATTATATAGCATATATTATTTTAAAATTAACGATTAATAGATATAAAAAATAAAAAGTTGGAGTAGTCGAATATGGATTTGCAAATTACAGTAATAACGATAACAATGATAATAATATGTTTCATATTATATTTTGTATTAAAAGCCGATTTAAAATTAACAGTGATTATTATGTTAGAGATATTATTATACGATTTAATAACTGAAAGCTACAAAAGAGGTTATACAAAAACTATAATAATAATTTTGTTTTTATTAATGATATTAGCAGCTCTAATTCAATTAGTAGTGAATAAATATAAAAATGAAAAAAGGAGATAAAATGAAAAGAATACAAACAATATTTAATATTATATTTATAGTTTTGATTTTATTAATTATTCAAAACGCTATTGCTATTAATAGTTTTCGCTCGCAGATTACCGAATTAGAAATTAAAATATCGACTTTGGAATATAAGAATTTTGAATTATCCGAACAAATTAAAAAAATAAAGTTTAGAAATGCGTTTTGGGGGGGGTGTAAACAATGAGCAAGAGTAGAGCGATTTTTGGAATAACGAAAGCGGAAAAACGGAAAATAATAAGAGATAGAGTAAGAAAAGAGAATTTTCAAAAATCTATTTATACATATAGAGTAGATAAAGTTATTAAAGAATTAAAAGAGTTTTACAATATTAAAAGTAAAAGCTATAAAGAAGATAATCAATATTTTTTAGAGTTTACTTATAACGATTTATTTTTTAAAGTGAAGTTTGTTTATAACGAAACTAATTTAGATTTTGAAAATATTTATTTAGATATACTTCTTAATAATAAAGTTATAAAATCTTTTGTTTACGAAAACGAAGCGCATTTATTTAATTTATTAGCTTTTATATCTTTTATGCCGCAAGCGAGGTGATTAATATGTCGAAACTATCAGTAAATCAAATTAAAAATACTCTCGAAGATTTATTAAATTGCAAAGTAGATATTATAGAGATAAACGAGTATAAAGTCAGCGCTTATTTAGATGTAGATTTTTCAGTTAGAATTAGCCTCGAAAGTTATTCAAAAAATTTTGGAATAACGCAAGTAGGGTTATTATTGAGTAAAGATAAAGCGCAACGCTATTTAAAATTATTGAAATCTTTTATAAATAATTATGATAAAATATTTGATTTATTTCAAGCAATGTCGCTTAAAAGCAAAAGAGCGAAGATTTATAATTTTTAAAAAATAATATATAATAAAATGAGGTGTTAAAATGATTAATAATTTTGAAACTGACGACAGAGAAAAAGCGGACGCGGCTTTTATACTTTATTCGCTTATAAAATCTCGTCCTGAAAATTCGCCGATTAATTTGCATAATCAACGATTTTTAGATTATGCGACTGTGCGAAGAAATGAAAGACGGAAGAATTGCAAGCTATAATTTCGACTTGATGTTTGACGGTATTCTTTATAGCGCTTTTGTAAAATGTTATTTGCCAGATTTATATAAAAAACCGACTCGGGATTTTACCGATTTTGAACTTCCGCTCGCTCGAAAAGTTTTTGCCGAAAATGATTTTTATTATTTATGCTCCCGCGCTTTTTTTGAAAGCGATAAAGACAATAAGCAAGATATAGAGTTTTTTAATAAGCGACAAGATTTAACCGAAGCCGAATTTTTTTTAGACGATAGCGCAAGCAAAAAAGATATTGGAGATGCACGCGGAAAATATAAAGCGTATCGCAACGCGTTAGTAGTGAAATATGCAAAAAATATTTTTTGGTATGCGCGTGGAGTAAAAAGCGAGATTGAAAAATTACTGAATTATATAGAAGCAATTGGAAGCAAACACAATATCGGTTATGGAACAGTAGAAAAATGGACTATCGAAGAGTGCGAAAAAATAATATTCGATAAATCTATGCGTCCTATTCCGAGCGAAAATGGAAATTGTTTGAAAAGAATTCGTCCACCTTATCATTATTTTAAAAGAACTCGAAGATGCGATTTTGATTTATGACTGATAGTTTAAGAAAAATATTTGAATGTTATATTATTCCTTTGATAAAAAATGAAATAAAATATAAAAATAAAGTTTATCAACCGCTCGAGAAAATAATAATAAGTCCGACTATTTTTAGAAAAATCGTTTGCAAAGAAAAGTGCGGTGCATGTTGTTTAAAATACACGATGGACTTTTTACCAAACGAGCAAAAACCAAAAATAAAATTAACGAAAAGAATATTTGAAAATAAAGAGATATTTACTTTTTACTCAAGCGATAAAAATAAAATATACTGCGATTTATTAGATACAAAAACGGGTTTATGCACTATACATTCTTTAAAACCTTTTTCATGCGATTTTGAAATGATTAGATTTAAATATTTCAAATCTAAAAAAAATGTTTATATTGGCAATTATCAATACGGAAGAGCATGGAATATGTTAAAAATAAATAACGAAAGAGGCGCTTTGTGTGAAACAATAAACTTATATCAAGAAGAAAATAAAAAAGAAGTTTTAAGAAAATTTAAAAGATTAAAATCTTATATAGATTATTTTCAAATAGACACTTATATAAATGAGATAATTAAACAGCTTGAGATATTAGATTTTGAAAAATCTTTTTATATAGAAAAAGGCGAGATACATTATGAATAAAGAATATGTATTCCCGCATTGCCGAAGATTTGAAAAAGAAATTAAAAAGATTAAAAATATAAATAGATTATTCGCTTTTCCCGTTATTCCTCATTTTGAAAATAATAGACTTGTTATACTCGATAGTGGCGCTTTCGGACTTTCAATGCAGAAAAAGAAAATGAATAAACAATATTTTTTCGAGCTTTCAAAATATTATTCGACTTATTCTAAACAGTATAATAGACTTTTATGTATAGCGCCTGATGTTTTCAAGCGTCCAGATTTGAGCATGAAAAATATTGAGATTTGGAGATATTATAATTTATTTGAAAATATAACTCCTGTTTTGCAAAATTCTAAAGCTATGATTATTGATAAAGACGAGTTGAAATATCAAATAGATTTTTATATAAAACTTAATTATAAAACTTTAGCTTATTCTATTTATAGCGCAAACGGTATGCTTCATAAACAGCAGCATATAGAAGAAATATTTTTTTATGCGCGAAAAATGGGAGTGGAACATATACACTGTCTCGGCGCAGGTTGGAATTTAGAAGATATTGCGATTTGGAAAAGTATTGACGGTTTCGATACTTTCGATAGCATAGCTTATTATACTACAAAAAATATTGACGAGTTCGGCAGTCTGAATGCGATTGAAAATATAAAAAATATTTTAGCGTTATTTTAAATCGTGTGTTTGCTTCTCAACATTTTATTTATATTTGAATTAAAAATATTTTGAAAATCCGCAACGGGTTTTTGAATTGCAGGTTCGAGCCATTTATTTTCGTCTATATGCGCTGTTTTTTGCGATACATTATAAATATGTTTTTTAGTGAAAGACGCTTTATTTCCCGCTTTTGTGAAACCTGTTACTTGATAAATATTTTCTTTATATCTTATAAACTTATTATTTTTATAAGCAGCATAAGCTGTAGCGATTAAACTTGCTTTCCTGCTTCCTTTTCTCTGACTAAAATTAATTATATTTTTTTTAATTTTTTTATAATACATAGATTTTGCAACGAGATTTTTATCGCTTCCGCCTCTTGCCGCCGTCTGCGCCATCAAAATATTTCCGTTTTTTCCTTCTTTCGTTCCGCCTTCTTCTTGAAGTCGCATGTAGTCTGCTTTTTCCGTAGCGCCCACACTAGACCACATCAGCCCGAGCGGAACATTATCTTTCACTCGTTCTACTTGTATCTGTCTTTGAGTGAAATTATTTCTTATCGTAAAGTTTCGATTGATATTTGCAATAGCGTTTTTTCTACTTAAAAAAGCGACAGTATTTAAAGTATTTTTACTCGCTATTTCGCATGCTTTAACTACATCCTCAAAACCGAATTTTAATCTTTTCGCATCTATATCCAATTTATACATATCTACTCCTGCAATTCTAAACTTCTTAAATATAATCCCGTTATCGCAATGTTCGAGTGATTAAGCGCTTGTCTTATAAGCTCGATATCTTTCGTTTTTTTATAAAGAGTAATTGCAAAATAATGTCTCACATCGTGAATCGAATATTTTGCTTTGATACAACCGCGATTATATAGTCGTTTCGAGCTTCTATAAAATATATTTCGTATCACTTCCGAAGATTTATTTTTAAAAGGCTGTTTCAAATCTAATTTGTTTTTTTTTAAATAATTAATAGTTTTATCGCTCACTTTTCCGCTTATCTCTTTTCCTTTCGAGAACGAATAATATTTTTTCTTTCGTATTTCGAGATTTGGCAACGCTCCGACTCGAACTCCGCACTCGCATATAAATACAACCGCGCTTTTTATAGCTTTGTCGGATATATTTTCAATGATTTTTTCAATTTCTTTTTTGCTCGGAACTTCGATTTTTTTCTTGTTTCGAGCTGGAGGACGCATTTTTGTTCCGATAAAAAAATTTTCAATCGCTATCGGATGTCTGCGATGCAAAAAAGTAAAAAAAGACGAACATGCTGACACTATTAAACGAATACTTAAATTAGAAAGTTTGCTCGTTTTTATATGCATAATAAAATCGTCCGACTCTTTCGCTTTGAAAAATAAAATATTTAAGTTTTTTTCTTCGCAGTATTTCTCTAAAATATTTATCGCTTGTCTATATTTTTGTTTTGTTTGAGAACTTTTGCATTGTTTTAAAAAAGTTTCTTTTTCTTCTTCGTAATTTATAGACTTAACTAATTGCTCTTGTTTATAATAATCAAGCATATTAAGAACATTAGCTTTTTGCATCAACATTAAAGCCTGCTCTTCTGTTATAACTGCCTGCTTATTCTGTTTTTTTACAATTAATTTATCCATATTTTTTTTGAAAATTCCGATTTTTTAAAAGTGTTTCGGAAACAGTTATTACCGCAACACCCTTTCCCGATTATTTTTACCGAAATTATAACAAAAAAATTTTTTTTTCAAATATAAGGTTATCTTTATCTTGTAAATACTCGTCCTTTTATAGTAATGTTAAATTTTTGTTCGTTTTTATCTATGTTAAAAACTCTGTCTTTTTTAGATATTGATTTTAAGTCGCTGACGGTTGCGTATATAGTAAAAATCCGTCCTTTAACTACATTATCTTTATTCATAATTCCTCTTATTTTTTAAATATTTAGTATAATATAGAATATCATAATAAGAAAGCGCACCTCTTAAACGACTAAATTCTTCTAACTCTTTTAAAATTATTCTTCGATAAAAATCATAACTTATATCAGCTTCAAGTAATAGTTTTTTCTCGTATAGCCCATCCCAATTTTTAGATATAATTGTGTTAGTCGTTATTGGATTTCCTTCTATCTCAACCGTTTCGTATTCAAAAGTAAAAAGCGGTTCATGTAGTTGATACCGCTCTTGTATTCCAACTGTCTCGTTACTAGAAATACCTAATATTCTTCTATAATAATCATCGTGTTCATTTATATAATTGTTATACTCTTCTTCGTTTTCTTCTTTCATTTTTCTTAATCTATCTGCTTCGCGTCTGTAAAAATCTGCTTCGGGACACCAATCCGTGCAAAACCATCGAACAGTATAATAAATAATATATATAATTCCGCCAAAGAAAATTGACATAATTAAAATCTTTCCTAATAAATCTAACATTTTTATTCTCCCAATCTTTTTTTAATTAATTTCTTTACTTCAGAACCTTTATAATAAGTGAACTTTCCATTTTGAATATATTTAATTCCATGTTTTTTTCGCAACGGAACTAAATAACGCGTGCCTTTTATCCCGATAAATTCGCAAACTTCTTTTGTATTATATAAAGTTTCATCGTCTATTTTTCTTATATCTATTGCCATATTTCACTCTCCTAAATAAATTTTTCTTAATTGCCCGTCTAAATAATGAATATAATCTTCGCAATCGTCAGCTATTGTAAGACTGTAATCTTCGTTTCTATTCATTCTCCAAACCCTGCTATTTTCCCATGAAAAATCATGAGCGGACCCATTGCTATAAATTTCATGTTCTTTATAGCAAATCGGTCTTTGAAAATTATTATTCTCAAAAGCTTGATAATAACAATTTTGGCAGTCGCATCCGTTTTCTTTATATGTTCTCATTTTTTATTCCTCCGATTTTTAAATAGAGTAGACTATATTTTTTATATAATCTACTCTGGATTTTTCTTATTCTGCTTCTTGTATTTTGCAAGTAAATCTCAAATAAGAGTTATATAAATCTTTTTCACTCTTATGCGGATATGCATCGCTCGAATTAACAATTTTCTTATTCTTTTTATCTACGCAATTTTTACAGATATAAGAACCTTCTCGCTCTTCAGTGATATATAGCTTTTCGTCTTTTTCGAGTAGCCGTCCGCACTCGCCGCAAAACATTATACTTTTGATTTGCTTAAATTCCTCAAAAGTCAAATCCTTGTTGCCAAAAAAATCTTTTTTTGCCAAATCGCTTTTTAGATATTCTTCTCTTGTTTTAAACATTTTTATACCTCTCTTTATTTTTATTTAATATTCAAGGAATACAAATTCCTCTATCGCTTCATCTAAATGCTCTTTTGCATATTCTTCAGTTTTACCTTCAAATGTATCTTTTAGATATTCATCGTATGTATCGCCTTGCTCTGTTGTAGTAATTTTTAAACCGTCAACAACATTTTGATAAATCGAGTCTCCGATATAGATATGTCCGTCTGCATATTCATAACCATTAAAATAATAGTGAATTCCTATATCGTCTCTTGTTAGCAATTTCGGAAAATCAGCGTCTACATATTCTCGCATGTCGCTTTCGGTTTTTATCTCTTTTATCGTTCCGCTTTCGGTTTTTATAAATAAATCTACTTCATAGAATTCGTCAGCTTCTCTATCATAAAATATGCCGTGTTTGTCCATGAACTGTTCTTTAAATCTATCTTCGCTTATTTCTTTTGCATTAGAAATATCCTCTTTATTTAATTCGCTTTTTTTTACTACAAAAAAATTAATTGTTTTATTAGTCATCGTCTATCTCCTATTTTTTAATTTTTTTTCTTTAAGCTAATTTTAAGCAAATATATTCTTTCTCTATGGAATAATCTTCAAAGGCAACCTTTTTAGTTTCGTCTATCGTTAAGCCGTGAGGTTTTAAGAACTTTTCTATAAAATAGTCTTTTTCGTCTTCTTTTATTGATGTAGTTAAAACAAAATTAATATCTTGATGATGCATATAAAAATCGTCTTCTATCATATATTTTGATGCATCCTCGATTTTGTCAAAGAAAAATAAAAAATCTAATTTATAATCTTGCAACTTTTCTTTTATTTCAGATACGCCCGACTTACTTCTCCATTTTTTTTCAGCAGGACAATATTCTCTTCTTGATAAAGTTTTTACAGCTGACACTTTTTTAGCGTCATAATTAAAGTAAATTTCTTTTCCAAAAAATTCACATTCTCTAACTATAACTATAGTGTCGTCATTTAATCTTTCTTCGATTATTTCTCTTAATGTTAATCTTGTCATTTTTAATTACCTCTTTGTTTTTTTAATTTATAGTCTCAATTACTCTTAACTATCTATCTATATTATAATATAATTTTCGGCATTTGTCAAGTATTTTTTTAGCATTTTTTGTATTTTTTTGTATTTTTTTGTATAAAATGTATTTGAAATACTACATTTTATACAATTTTTTGGCACTTTCAAGAAAAAATTTTTGCAAAAACTCATTTTTTGAAAAAACAAAAGCGGAGTTGGAAATAACCAAAACCGCTTTTGCAAGGATTTTATTTAATAAATAAAAAACAAAGAAATAAAAAATCAAGTCAACAATTTCAATTAAAATCTTAATCGAATATAAAGCCTCTTCTCTATATTCGATTAAGTCTGTTTAGTAAAGTCAATCGTTTCTTTAATAATACATTAATTTAATTTTATTTCAATCTTTCAAGTTTAATTTTTCTTTTAATTCTTTTTGTTTTTCTTCTATATTTTCTTTAGCGATATTAAAGTATTCATCGTCAATCTCTATTCCGATAAAATCTCGATTCAAATCAAGCGCCGCTTTTCCGCAACTCGCACTTCCCATAAAACAATCAAGAATTAAATCGCCCTCTTTTGTAGTGAGTAAAATTAATCTTTTTAAAAGTTCGACAGGTTTTTGAGTCGGCACTTTATAGCGATTTTTTTCAATCTCTACTCTTAATATAGTTCTTAATCTTACGCCTTCATTTATTCTTTTAATATAACCAACCAAACCATGTCCGCTTCTATACGCTATCGGATGTGTTATCCCAAATCCTTTTCTAGATATTTTATCGTAAGTATCTATACCTTCTTTTAAATATTTTTCTATCTCACTTATTTTTTTTTTTTATAGCGCCAAGTAATCTTGATTGACATTCTCGTAAAACATAGAGCGGTCCGTTTTCGCTTATATAAGTTATAAACTCTTGTCTAATTTTATTTAATGTTTTTATTCCTTTTGAAAATATAAGACATAATTCATGCGCTCGTTGAATTCCAGAAAAAGCGCTCGGAGAATTATTTTTATCCCAAATAATTTCTTCGCAAAATTTAAAACCTAAATCATTTAAATAAATAGCGTCTTTATATAGTGATATTCCTCTACCAAAAATGCAAATGAAAGAATTATTTTTTAAGACGCGATTAAGTTCATTAAAAATTTTTTCTCTGTCAAAAGATTTATCTAATCTATGTTTTAAATAGCGATAAGGCGGGTCTATAATTATTGCATCGATAGACTCCGATTTTATTTTTTCTAATTCAACATGAGAATCGCCATGAATTAACTGCATTATTTTTTTACGCCTTTTTATTTTCTTCTTTCGCTTCGCTTAATTTTATATAAGTCGAAACTTCTTTTACTTTTGCCGTTCCGTCCAAGACTGCAATTTTTTGTTTATTGTCTAAATCTTTTTTTAGAGTATCAAGTTTTTTTTGTTCTTCTGCCAAAGTCGGATATTCATATTTATTCGTTTTTACTAAAGTTATATTTTTCTTTTTATAAGATAATTTGCCTTCAGTATTTTTTTCTAAATACTTTATAGCCGCCACTTTTGTATTATCTAAAATCTTTTTTGCTTTTTGTTCTACTTCGTATGCTTTTAGATAATCGTCTAATACTTTAATGTTTTTTTCTTTTTTATCTGACATTTTAAGCTCCTTTTTATTA
>NZ_JBNMIZ010000007.1:0-31567 GCF_050873525.1 Brachyspira sp.
ATCTAAAATTGAAAAATATGATAAAGATATAGATAAAGTTAATAATTGTTTCGAGCAAACGGATTATAAAGAATTAAAAAATAGATTAGATAATATAAATGCAATTTATGATAATATAAAACTGCAAGAAGAAAAAATTAATTCTATACATAACGATATTATTACAAAAAATACGGCTATTATTAATAATGAATTGTCGGCGTATTTTAATCAAAAAGTTAATAATTTGGAAAAGAATTTAAATATATTTTCAAAAACTTTTATACTCATGGTAATTATTGATATTATTGCAATAATAGGCTTATTTTGTTTGAATATGTCTTTAACACAGCTAAAAAACGATAATATATTTTTTGATATAAGAATATCTATACTTTCTATTGGCATAATCGGATTATTATTATGGATTACGAAATATTTTAACAGAAGAACGCATGAAACCGTGCAATTAAAAGAAGATTACGAGCATAAATCTTTAGTATTAAGTTCGTTTTTAAGCTATAGCAAAGAATTGGAAAAATTAAGCGAAACCGATAAACAATTTTTATTAGATTATATAAGTAAAGTAAGTTCGACTATTAATAAAAGTCCCGCATCAAATTTAAATAAAAGGAAAGGCGACAATACGCCTATTGAAGATTTAAGCGAATTATTAAGTCATTTAAGCGGTTTAATAAACAGTAAGAAAAATTAAGTATTATTTTTTAAGGAATAATTATGAATAAATTACCTAACGATTGGAAAATAAAAAATCGCCTATCAAAAGAAAACCGAGAAAAAGCCTTCAAAAGTTATAATAAGAAAGTCAAAGTGATAATTTTTTAATCGCTTTTTTAAATTCCTTCATACTTAAAAAATGATAGAATATTAATTTATATACTTTAGGCAGAAGAGATATTATATTGATTTTATATTTTTTTAATTCTTTTTTAGAATATTCTTCTAAATATTTGCATTTAAAATAGATTTTTTCGTTGCGGCTGTCGAACTTTTTTGCTATTATATTAATTGAACCTCCCCAAAGCATAACTTTTTCTAAATAAAAGCCAGTTTTGTATAAGAGATTTGCAATGCTCCCTATAGAAAATAAAAAATAATGGCTCTGTTGATAAATAACCGAAGATGATGCTTTTTTAATATGAGGCGTAGTTAAAAATAAAGTTCCATTATCGCCCAATAAATTATGAATGGAATTTAAAACTTCTTCTGGTTTTTCTATATGTTCCATAACATCAAATAGAGTTATTATATCGTATGTTTTATCAAACTTTGAAGTTTCTATAAATCCTTGTTTAACATTTAGATTTAGTATTTCTTTATCAAATTTAGAAAAGTTTAAAGACGGTTCTATTCCTTCAGCCTTTGCTCCTATAATATTCATAAGGCTTACGCATCCAGCTATACCGCATCCGACATCTAAAATTTTTTTATTTTTTATTTTTACAAATTCGGTTAATAAAAAAATTCTTGCCGAAGCGTCCGTAAAAGAATTTTTTATAGGCATGATTTTATTAGAAATTCCATAAAACCATTTTTCGTATTCTTCGGAATAATATTTTATAGTTTCTGGTTTGTAGTTTTCATTTATAAAAGCGGTTTTACAATCATCGCAAATAGCATATTCTACAGGTATTTTAAATTTGCCTATTTTTATTTCATTATGCAATTTTCTATTGCAAAAAGCGCAATTATCGTTGAGTTGAGTTCATGAGAATTTATCTCCGTTAAATTAGTTTATTCCGAAATTGTTTCTTTTCGGTTGTGACTTACAGCCAACTTTAGCGTTATTTATTTTTTTATTAATAGGCGAATTATAACTTATTTAAAAAATATGTCAACAGTTTAAAACAAAAATTTTTTTGAAGCGAGTAAAAATTAAAAAATATCTTGCAATAAATACCAAATAATATATCTTTTTATATTACCGAAATTTGAAAAATATTAATTTCAATATAAACTAATTGTAAGGATTTCAAATATAAGGATTTTAAAATGCAAGAAAAAATAAAAGAACTTAAAAATAGAAAAGAAAAGATTGAAGAAGCGGGCGGAAAAGAAAAAATAGAATCCCAGCATTCAAAAGGAAAATTAACGGCAAGAGAAAGAATTTTACAATTATTGGACGAAAATACTTTTTGCGAAATAGACGCTTTTGTGGAACATAGATGCGAAGATTTTGGAATGGAGAAAATGAGAATTGCGGGCGAAGGCGTAGTGACGGGATACGGAAAAATTAACGGAAGGCAGGTTTGCATTTACGCTCAAGATTTCACAGTTATTGGCGGTTCTTTAGGACAGATGCATGCGGCTAAAATTTGTAAAGTGCAGGATATGGCGATTAAATTAGGTTGTCCATGCATCGGAATAAACGATTCGGGCGGAGCGAGAATTCAAGAAGGAATTGACGCTTTAAGAGGATACGGAGATATTTTTTATAGGAATGTTCAAGCTTCGGGAGTGATTCCTCAAATATGCATTATTATGGGACCTTGCGCGGGCGGAGCGGTTTACTCTCCAGCTTTAATGGATTTTATTCTTATGACGGATAAAACAGCGAATATGTTTATCACGGGACCTCAAGTAGTTAAAGCGGTGACGGGCGAAAAAGTAAGCGCTGAAGAATTGGGCGGAGCTTTGGTTCATAGTCAAAAATCGGGAGTCGCTTCTTTAATGTTTCCCGATGAAATATCCACGCTCGAAGGAGTGAAAAAACTTCTTTCTTTTATTCCGCAAAATAATTTGGAAGATGTTCCATTTGAAGAAACGAACGATTCCCCAAATAGAAACGACAGCGAATTATCGAATATTCTTCCCGACCAGCCGAATAAACCTTACGACATTAAAGATATTATTAAAAGCATCGCGGATAACGGAGAATTTTTTGAATTACAGCCTTTATTTGCAAAAAATATAGTTATATGTTTCGCTCGATTTGATGGAAAATCGGTTGGAATAATAGCCAATCAGCCGAATGTTATGGCGGGAGTTTTGGATATTAACGCTGCGGATAAAGCGGCGCGTTTTATAAGATTCTGCGACAGTTTCAATATTCCAATAATTACTTTAGTCGATACGGCGGGATATTTGCCGGGAGTCGGACAGGAACATAACGGAGTGATAAGACATGGCGCAAAACTTTTATACGCCTACTCGGAAGCGACAGCTCCTAAAATTACTTTGATAATAAGAAAATCTTACGGTGGCGCTTATATAGCGATGTGTTCAAAACATTTGGGAGCGGATATAGTTTATGCTTGGCCATCCGCTGAGATTGCGGTTATGGGACCAGACGGAGCGGCTAATATAATATTCAAAAAAGAAATAGACAACGCGGAAGATTCAAAAAAAGTGAGAGCGGAAAAAATAGAAGAATATAAAAAAGAATTCGCAAATCCTTATCGTGCGGCAATTAGAGGTTATGTTGACGATATTATAGAGCCAGAATATACGAGAAGCTATTTGATAAACGCTTTGCATCTTTTGGCGAGCAAGAGAGAAAAAAGGCTTCCAAGAAAACATGGAAATATTCCTTTGTAAGTATTTATAATTTAATCAAGGAGAAATAATTATGGAACATAGCGCTGCGATTACTATTTTTGGAATTATATCCGTTTTTATTGCGGCTTTGGTTTTTTATCTTTTATCCGTATTTTTGGGAGTGTTATTCAAAAACAGAAATGTAAAAGCCGAAGAAGAAATAATTAAAGTTATTGAAGAGAGCAAAACTAAAGATGAAGATTTGCTTGACGATACGGAACTTGTCGCGGTAATAACGGCTTCAATATCCGCATATACTGGAAATAGCAGATTTGTAATAAAATCAATAAAAGAATCGAAAACTCCAATATGGGGAATGATTGACAGATTAAGAGATAACATATAAATAATAAATAAGAATAAAGAAATAAAATAACAGGAGAAACTATGATTAAACAATATAAAGTAACTGTAAACGGAAAATTATACGATGTTTCTGTAGAAGAAGTCGGAGAAATTATAGGAGGAGTTCATGCTTCAAAAACTGTGTCTACTTTCGTAAATCCGAATGCCACGTCTAATAATTCTAATAATGAAAAACAAATTTCAGAAAAACCGCAAAATTCCATTCCGATAGACGAAAATGCAATTTCGGTTAAAGCGCCGATGCCTGGGACAATTTTATCTTTCACGGTATCGGTTGGAGACGAAGTTTCCGAAGGGCAAGTTGTGGCAATACTCGAGGCAATGAAAATGGAAAACGAATTAACCGCTCCAGCATCTGGAAAGGTTAAATCGATTCATGTGGAAAAAGGTTCTTCGGTTATCGAAAATCAGGTTATATTGCAAATAAGTTAAAAAATTAAGGTAGATTTATGAATAGAATTTTAGGTTTGGATTTAAATAATTTAATCGCGGGATTTTATCCTCCTTCTTTCGCTCAAATTATAATGATGCTTTTGGGCGCTTATTTAATATATATGTCGATTTATTATAATAAAAAGCCTTTGCTTCTTCTTCCAATGGGCGTGGCTATTTTGGCTTCAAATATGCCTCTGCCGAGAATGACTACCGAAGTCGTAAACGGTTTTTTAGGATTCATATATAGCGGAGCGGATTCGGGTGTTTATTCGATTTTGGTATTTTTTGCCGTTGGAACTATGATTGATTTGGGACTTATTTTGGCGGACCCAAAAAACTTTTTTATAGGAGCGAGTTCTCAAGTCGGAATATTTATAGTTTTTTATGTTATGAGTTCTTTAAGCGTATATTTGAATTTGGGAGACGATATTGCGGCGGCTACTTCGATTATAGGAGCGGCTGACGGTTCGCTTGCTATGTATATGGCTTCGTTAATTGCCGAGCCGAGATATTTTGCGCCGATAGTAATTGCGGCTTATTTGTATATGGAATTACTACCGATTTTACAAATTTCAGTCACAAAATTTTTGACGACTAAAGAAGAGAGAAAAATTTCTATGTCTTATTTGAGGCATGTTTCGAGAGGCGAGAAAATTATATTCGCAGTTATTTCTATTGGATTTTGCGGAATATTTTTATCGAATTCTTTTCCGTTGATAGCGGCTTTACTTTTTGGAAGCATATTGAGAGAATCGGATATAATTAAAAATTTTTCCGTTAATTTGCAAAAATCATTAAACGGAATTCTCACGATGATTATAGGAATAGCGATTGGTTCAAGGGCGACCGCGGATACTTTTATAACTTTCAATACGATTGTTATATTTTTCTTCGGTTTTATGTCTTTGATTTTAAGCACGATTATAGGAATTCTTGTCGCAAAGATAATGAATATTTTAACGGGAGGAAAAGTCAATCCTATAATAGGTTCTGCGGGATTGAGCGCTTTTCCGATTCCAGCTTGGGGCGCTCATATTTACGGGCAGGAAAACAGTTCTTCAAATTGTCTGCTTTTGCATGCGATGGCTGTAAATATTTCGGGTATAATATCTGGAGCGGTTGTGGTTGGAATATTGCTCGCTTTTTTTCATTAATTTTTTATAATAAAATCGTAAAAAATTTAAATTATAAATTATTAATAAATATTTAAGGCGTAGTAAAATAAATAGGTTTTGGAGAATCTCCTATATAAGTATCGGGATTCAATGCTATTTTATATTCACCGTTTTCTTTATAAAATATAAACGCTCCTGGATATAAAGGCACTGTGGTATTAGACGGAAAAAAATTAACATATCTCGCTTTACCTAAAATAAACTTTGCAAAGTTATATAGCACTTCTTCCCAAGTATTTCCTATTCCCATATCGGAAACTGCCGAGAGAATTCTTTTATAACCTTCCCTTTCGGATGAATGAACTATTCTCTTAAAAACTTCGGGATTTTTATTATTTTTTTCAAAAAGATACCATATAAATTCTTCCGCTGAACCATAATTAATACGATAATCGTCTCCATAATATTTTTCTAAATTCCAAGTATAAAAACAATAGTATTGGCGCGGAGTAAATAATTCATCCCACCAATAATATCCCGTATATAAAAAAGATTGTGTAGATTGAGAAAGAGTTTCGTTAAGCCAGAGAATAGAATAACCCTTTTGTATAAAATTCACATTATGATATATTAAATGCTGGAATTCATGCAATAATGCATCTTGAAAAATGTGTGATTTGATATCCAAATATAATATTTCGGCATTATTTCTTATGCCGTATATTAAATCTTCAATAGCAAAAAGTCCTCCTATATTTCCGTTCATATTTACTAATAAAATTATTATCTTTCCATTATTGTCAATATCGGTAGGTTTTCCATATGTGTTTGTCATTTGACTATAATTTTCTTCAAAGCTTTCTATCATAGAATCTAATTTTTCTGTATCAATTTGATAGCCTGCTTCACAATATACGATAGCATTTTTCGTTTCTTTATAAAAATTTACTTTAGCTACATCTTCATAAGATGAAAAGGAATTAATATACCTGCTTACAATAAAAGTATTTGGAGCATAAACATTATTTTGACAAGAATTTAATAACCATAAAGACATTAATAATATTATAAGCGTTTTAATCATAATGAAACCTAAAAAATTTTCTAATAAAAATATTGTATATTATTAGTAAATTTTTTACAATTAACAATATTTAAAACTATATTGATAATTCAAAAAATTTATATTATAATCATAAATATTTTACTAGAGAATTTCTAGAAATGTAGAGAATTTCTAGAAATGAGAAAAACTTTATTATTAATATTTATATACGTTAATTCTATTTTCGGTATGTATGGAAAAAGTTCCGACTGGATAGATTTTCTAACTGACGGAAATCAATTAAGAGTTCGGCTCGACCATTTAGGATTTATTTTGGGAAACGATACGATAAAATGGACTTTCGGATTAAATAACGAAGGTAAAAATTTTGGAACTATAGCCCGAGTGGGACAATATTATGACGAATCTTCCAATTATGGTTATGGAGAATTCAATTCCACGATTTCTATTGGGTTGGGTTATGTTTCGCCTTTAATAAGCGTAGGATTTGGTTATAATTTAAATTTGAGCGTTTTATTTAAAGATAAAAATGGAAATACAAATATTACATTTACGCATACTCCCGTTTTTACGATTAACGCTTTAAACAATAATTTAAGAATAGCTATTCCGATTCAAATATATTCATACAAAAATTTACCAGCGGACAACACAAAATATTCGAGCGAAATTATAAATACGGAAATTCAATTAAGATATTATACGGATATTGAGACTTTTAATCAGTTAAGGTTATATATTCAATACGGCTATAAAAACGCGGGCTTTGAGTTAAGAACATATTTTGGCTTTACTCTTGAAGAAATTATTTTAAATCCGTTATTAAAATTTAAATATAACCAGTCGTTATTTGGAAGAGGCGGAGGCGAAAGAGTTTTTGAAAATCCTTATAATATAGATATAATTCCAGCTTTAGGATTAATTGCCAATTCGGATATAACCTCTATATATTTGGAGCCGTCTTTGGGATTAAAAATAAATTCTGACAACAATAAAAATATAAATTATAGTTTAGGCTACGGAGTTTACGGAGAATTATATATAACTCCGATAAAAAATTTAGAATTATATCTTGAAATGGAATTAGGAAATGACAATAACAATACGGATAATTATCTTAAATTTAACGCTTCTACGGGAATAACTTGGTATTTAAGTTAATAAGATTTTCTAAAATTCAATAATCTATTTTGTATGGATTGTTTTAATCCGTTTGGCGCTCGGCAACTTCTAGTTTTTAGCAAATTTTTTAAAAAAATTAATTTTAAGTATTGACATATTTTTTAAAGATGTTATAATTTATCAATAAAATAAAGAATGCTAAAACGGGCTGTAAATCGCAACCGAAAGAAAAAAATTCGGATTTTAGCTATTTAACGGAGGTAAATTCTCATGGAGAAGAGAAGAGAAGAGAAGAGAAGAGAAGAGAAGAGAAGAGAAGAGAAGAGAAGAGAAGGCAATACTATGGTTTTAGTAAATTGTTTATCGCTCAAATTCTTTATTTCATTATTGTCGTTTATATTGGTATTTTCAATTAGCTGTAAATCAAATCCAAACCAGACTACTAAAAAACATTCCAAATCGGAGCTTGAAGGAACTTGGAAATCCTCGAGCGGTTTCAATTTCGATATTTTTATTGCAAGCGATGGCGCTTTATTGCAGGAACGAGGCAATGTTAAAAATAAGTCCGCCGCTATTGGAAAAGTAGACGATACCTTTGACGGTTATCCTTATACTATAAGATTAACGGGAACAAACAACTACGACTCTAGTAAAAACGCTTATTCGGGAACTGTTACATTTCATAGCGCTACAAATTTAGACTTTTATTTTGACGGCGTTACCTATAAAGATACTGGCAGTTTTTATAAATATCACGATAAGTTAATCATAGGAAATTTGGAATGCAGTAAAAAAGATATTTCTTCATGGGTCGATTGGTAAAATCTTAAAATAAAATAGTTGTTAGAAAAAATTAATAATAAAAAAGGACTTGACTTTATTAGTCAAGTCCCTTTTATTAATTATATTTAGGATTTTAATTTTAACTCCATATTATCATTTTCATGTCGAATTTATAACTCAAATTTTTATGATAAGGATACATTCTTATCGCATATCCGCTTTGTCCCGTGTGAACGCATTCCAAAGAACCGATAAAAGAATGTCTGCCGTTACCCAAATCTGAAGAATGTTTCATTTCCACTATCGTAGGCTCTATAATATCTCCTTTCATGCTCAATTTTCCATGATAGAGTTCAACTTTAACGGAATCTGGAGATATATTTCCCAAATTGACTATGGTTTTTACTTCAAATTTGCTTCCGACTTTCAAATTCCTTGAAGGCATTTCCGACATAGTATTTTCAAACGAAACTTTATTCCATTTTGAATATATGCCGTCTTTCCAAGTTTTCAATTCTTTAGCGTTTTTGAAATTATTTTCAATCATATTCAAATATCTTTTGCTCGCGTTATTATAGAATTTATTGAAATATTCGGCAACCATTCTGTTTGTGGAGAATTCTGGACATACAGTTTGCATGCTCCATTTCATAGCCGCAACCCATTGTCTCGGAATATCGTCTCTGCTTCTTTCGTAGAACAAAGGAATTATCTCATTTTCTAAAACATTATATAAAGCGTTGCTTTCAACTTCATCTTGATAATTTAAATCGGTATATTCTTCTCTGTTTCCTATAGCCCATCCGTTTTGTCCATCGTAGGATTCGTCCCACCATCCGTCCAATACGCTGAAGTTTAATCCTCCGTTAGGCGGAACTTTCATACCGCTTGTGCCACTCGCTTCCAAAGGTCTTCTTGGATTATTAAGCCATACATCGACTCCTTGAACCATATACCTTGCAACATTTATATCATAGTCTTCCAAAAATACTATATGGTCTCTGAATTCCGCTCTTCTGCATATTTCGGCTATATTTTTGATTAATTCTTTACCGCCGTTATCATGAGGATGCGCTTTTCCCGCAAATATTATTTGAACGGGACGATTAGCATCGTTTACTATTCTTTTTAATCTTTCCAAATCTCTAAATAGCAAAGTTCCTCTTTTATAAGTCGCGAATCTTCTTGCAAATCCTATAGTCAAAGCTTCTGGATTAAGAATTTGGTCGGCATGGCTTATTTCCGATTTTGTAAATCCTCTATTGATTAACTGATTTTTTAATCTATCTCTGCAGAAATCAATCAATCTTTCTTTTCTTCTTTCATGCGTTCTCCAAAGTTCCGCATCTGGAATTTTTTGAACTCTTTCCCAAATGCTATGTTCCAAAGGTTTTGTTCGCCAGCGCGGTCCCAAATATCTATCCAAAAGGTTTTGCATATCGAATGAAATCCAGCTTAAAGTATGAATTCCGTTCGTTATTGAATCTATCGGAAGCTCTTCGGTTGGAACTCCTTTCCAAATATCTTTCCACATCCCTCGAGAAACATGTCCATGAAGTTTGCTTACTCCGTTATTTTCGGCAGACAAATTCAAAGCCAAAACCGTCATACAGAAATCTTCTTTTTCGTCATCGGGATTGATTCTTCCAAGTTTGAGGAATTCGTCCATTGTCATATCGATTTGTTTAACATAATCGGCAAAATATTTTTGAACCATTTCTATAGGGAATACATCGTTTCCAGCTGGAACGGGAGTATGAGTAGTAAATACATTTGAACTGTAAACAACTTCTCTTGCCGAATTTCTATCCAATTTCTCGTCTACCATTAACTGCCTGATTCTTTCAAGCGATAAAAACGCGCTATGTCCTTCGTTCATATGGTGTATAGTTGGTTTTATTCCCAATTTTTTTAACGCTTTAATTCCGCCGATACCGAGCAAAATTTCCTGCTGTATTCTCGTTTCAAGATTTCCGCCGTAAAGCTGCGCAGTAATATCTCTGTCTTCAACGCTGTTTTCTTCAATATTAGCGTCCAAATAATAGAGTTGAATTCTTCCAATATTTGCTTTCCATATTTGAGCGTAAACTTTTCTTCCGGGCAAATCGACATCCACTTTCATAGTTTCGCCGTTTGAATCCAAAACTTTTTCCAATGCCAAATTAAAAAAGTCGTTTTCTATATCGTATTCTTGTTGCCATCCGTCCGCGTTCAAATACTGCTTAAAATATCCTTTTCTGTATAAAAGCCCAACCGCAACGAAAGGCAAACCTAAATCGCTCGCGGATTTCAAATGGTCGCCAGATAATATTCCAAGTCCGCCCGAATAATTTGGCAAAGATTCATGAAGTCCGTATTCAAATGAAAAATAAGCTATCTTTTCATTTTCCACTTTTTGCGAATCGTCCAAACTTGCATACCAAGTTTCCTGTTTCATATAAGTTTTAAACTCATCGTAAACTTCTGCCAAATTCATCATCGCAGCATCGTCATGAAGCATATTGTAAAAACATTCCTGCGAAGATTCTCCCAACACTCTTATAGGGTTATGGTCTTTTTTGTCATAATTGTCAATATCAATTGTTCTCAATAAATTTACAGCTTTTTGATTCCAGCACCACCAGAAATTTTTTGTGATTTCCAATAAAGGTTCTAATTCTTTAGGAACTGATGGAGAAACCATATACTTATTTATTTTCATACATTGCACCGCCTTCTTAAAAAATAGTTTTTTAATTTTTATTTAATTGTAAAATATTATAAATATTTAATTTATTATATAATATTTCATAATAAAATCAATAACTTATAAATATTTTATTGTCAAATTATCGGAAAATTAATATTAAACTGTATAATTTTTAATCAAAATTTTATAATTTAACAAATTTAACAAATAGAATAATCTTGAATCAATAATTGAATTTCTTTACTTCCGTTAAATCTGTTAATTTTCAATTTATAAAAAATATTTATAAAATTTGAATTTTCAAATTTTTTCGCTTCTTCTTCGTTTGAATCCCATAAAATTGCGATTATATTTTTTCCGCTTTGATTAACTTCCAATTTGAGATGCAGTTTTTCGTTTTTAGGCAGACGAATCACTTTTGCAACTTTTACATTATTTGAATAAAATATCGGCTCTTCGTTTGCCACTCCGAAAGGCTCGAACGATTCTATAGTTTCCGCAAATTTAATATCTATATTTTTGAAATCCAATTTTATATCATAATTTTTATTTTCTTTTTCGGAAGATTCTAAATTATTTTCCGAAGCGTATTGAATAATTTTTTTTGCAAATTTATCGAATTTATCAATATTCAAACTAAAGCCCGCCGCGTTTTTATGTCCCCCGAATTTATTTAAATAAACGCCCGCAAATTCAAGCATTTCTCTCGCGTTATTATTTCCCGCGCTTCTTATACTTCCAGTGCAAGTTTTTTCTTCTTCGTCTTCATACAAAATAACCGCGGTTTTTCCATATTCGTTTAAAACTTTTCCCGCTATTAATCCCGTCAAACCTTGCTCGATTTCTTTGCTTTTTACCACAATTAAAGGCATTGATAAACAATCGTTATTTTTTATATATTCGCTCACTATATTAAAACATTCGTCAGTCAAAGATTTTCTCGTTTCGTTCATATTATAAATTTCTTCGGACAATTTCAAAACTTCTTCTTTCAATTCGGAAGTTAAAAGTTTTAACGCATATTCGGGTTTATTCATTCTTCCCGCCGCGTTTATAAACGGAGCTAATTTCCAGCCGATAGTTTGAGTGTCTATTTTTGTGTTGAGTAAATTTATTTTTTCTAAAATTATATTATATCTAATATGCGGAGGTTTTGATAATTCTTCCAAAGCGCATTTTATATAGGCTCTGTTTTCTTCTATAACGGGAACTACATCGGCAATCGTTCCAAAAGCTACCAAAATCGATTCTCTTTTTAAATAATTTTGCATCTGTTTTTGACTTATATAAAACATTCTTTTAAATATTTCCATCTTTATTATCAAATCTCTATATTCAATGTTTTCGTATTTATAAATATTGACATTTAAAGCGAGCGCAAATTCTTCGAGAGTTTTAAAATTTTTTATATTTACATTTCCGTAAACCGTTCCGAGTTGTAATAAATCGTAAACTTTTTCGTATTCGGGTAAAAACATTTCGTATTTTTCAAACATTGATAATAATCTTTTTAATCTCTCTTCGCCTCCAGTTAAAACGAGTATAGCTCCGTCTCCCTCGAACATATAACTTGCAATTTCTTCCAATATTTCTTCTTCGGTTAATAATTCGTCATAATAATCTGCATAGATAGATTTGTAAGCGTTTTCATTTTCTTTTATAATTTCAAATCCAAGCGGTTCGTTATTTGGAACAAAATTTGTGGTTTTCAAAGCCTTTATTTTTTTTAGAATATTATTTTTTTTGTCGATTTCGTAATCCAATACTATAATATCTTTATTGTAAATTTTTGTATATGATAAAACAAAAGCCTGCATCATCTTAAAAGCCACAGCGCAGCCAGAAAAATTTTTTGAAACGAATCCCGTATTTGAAAGTTTTGGATTAAATATAGCGTAAGCGTTCGGCAATATTTCGGGTATATCATGATGGTCGGTTACTATTATATCTATAGAATGCTCTCGGGCAAATTCAACTTCTTCCACATTCGAGATTCCGCAATCCACAGTAATAATTAAACTTGTCCCAGAATTGGCGTATTCTTCTATGACTGATTTTGAAAGTCCGTATCCCGTAGAATGATTAGGAACGAAAGCCTCGACATTTTTTGTAACCGATTTTAAAGTGTTATATATTATAGACGCCGCAGTTATTCCGTCCGCGTCTTTATCTCCGTAGATTAATATTTTTTCTTCGCTCTCTATCGCTTCTTTTAATCTGTCGACAAATATATTCATGTCTTTTATTCCAAAAGGACTTGAAAGCGAATATATATCTTGAAAGAAAAAATCAAATATTTCGGATTTTGTTTTTATTCCTCTTAAATCGAGCAAATCCTTTATTATAGGATTTAAATTATTTATATTAATTTTATTATTTTGCATTTTTTAAATATTAGAACCTTTAGAATTTGTTTTGTATAGTATATTTTATTTGTTGGATTGTTTCAAGTGGGATTGTCGTTTAAAGATTGCCACGCTCACACTAAAAGTGGACAGACGCCCACTCGCAATGACATATTACAAAATCTTACAATGATAAGCAAAAGTAAGTTGCAATGCGGTTAATTAAAATAAAGCCTAATGATTAAATTAATACACAGTCATTACGAGCGATAGCGAAGTAATCCAGAGAAAATAATTTTTATTATTTTGGATTGCTTCGGCAGTAGCCTCGCAATGACAGTTAAAGTCTCACTCTGTGTGCCTCTCCAACGGCGGACTTTAGTCTCGGTGATAACGATTAAAAATATTCTATGCAAAAGCAAAATTATGCTTTAATATTATATTAAATATTACTTCAAAACCTCAATCAAAATTCCAATCGATTTCTCCAAATCTTTTTGCGAAATATTAAGAGGAGGAAGCAGTCTTATTTTATTTTTCGCCGTTAATGGAATTATTCCTTTTGAAATGCATTTTTCTACAAGTTCTCTCGCGTTAAGTCCTTCTTTAAGTTCGATTCCAAGCATGAGTCCGATTCCGTCAACGCTTTTAACATTATCTAATTTTATTAAACTATCTTTTATATATTTTCCTTTTTTATCCACTTCTTTAAGAAAATTTTTATCTATCGTTTTAAGAATCTCCAAAGCTCCAGAGCAAATCACGGGATTAGCGCCAAAAGTTGAAGCATGGTCGCCCGCCGTAAAAGTGTCGGAACATTTTTTATTCATAAGCGTAGCGCCGATTGGAAGCCCGCCTCCCAAACCTTTTGCCAAAGTTAATATATCCGCTTTCAAATTATAATGTTCGGAGCATAGAAATTTTCCCGTTCTTCCAACGCCCGTTTGAACTTCATCTATTATCATTAAAATATCGTTTTTGTCGCAATATTCTCTAACTGACGAAACATATTCTTTATTTAACGGAATCACTCCGCCCTCGCCTTGAACAAGTTCCATCATTATCGCGCAGGAATTATTTTTTAATTTTGAAATCGTGTCTTCCAAATCGTTTGCTTCCGCGAATAAAAATCCTTCCAAAAAAGGAAAAAAGAAATTATGAAATACATCCTGCCCTGTCGCCGAAATTGTAGCCATAGTTCTTCCATGAAAAGAATTTTTAAGTGAAACTATATTATATCTTTTTGCCTCTTTTCCGTATTTTACGAAAGAATATTTTCTCGCGCATTTTATCGCCGCTTCGTTTGCCTCCGCTCCAGAATTTGAAAAAAATACTTTATCGAATTTCGTTATTTTGCATAATTTTTCAGCAAGTTCTATATAAGGTTTATTGTAATATAAATTTGAAGTATGCTGTAATTTATTTAATTGTCCTTCCACTTTTTTTATCCAGTTTTTATTATTATAACCCAAACTGTTTACTCCGATTCCGCTTCCCAAATCAATATATTCTTTTCCATCCGTATCTTTTAATTTAGAACCGTTTCCCGATTCAAGAAGCAAATCGAATCTCGCGTAAGTATTTGCGACATATTTTTTACTTTTTTTTATATATTCTTTTTTTACATTATTATTTTTATTCTTATTTTTGTTTTCCATTTTTATATCCTTTTTAAAATTTATTTAAAATTTAAAATTATTTTTCTTCTTTATAAAACATTGTCCCTATTCCTTCGTCCGTAAACATTTCTATCAAAATAGAATGAGGAACTCTCCCGTCAATAATAAAAACTTTACTCACTCCGTTTTTTACAGCGTTTATACAATGCTGAACTTTTGGAATCATCCCGCCAGAAATACTTCCGCTGTCGATTAATTTATCTATGCTATTAACTTCAATCTTGCTTATTAAAGTCGATTCGTCATCTTTATCTTTCAAAAGTCCCGCAGTATCCGTCATAAATATAAGAGTTTCGGCATTCACTTTTTCCGCTATTTTCGCAGCCGCCGTGTCCGCGTTTATATTATAAATATTCCCAAAATTATCGCATCCGACTGTGGCAATTATCGGTATATATTTTCCGTTTATAATCGTCTCAATTAAATTTGTGTCTATATCTTCTATTTCTCCAACAAATCCCAAATCTTCGTTTTCATGTTTTTTTACTTTAAACATATAATCGTCTATTCCGCATATTCCGATTGATTTTCCTCCGCAGTTTTGAAGAAGCGAAACCAAATCTTTATTAACCTTTCCCGCGAGAACCATTTTTACTATTTCCGCCGTTTCTTTATCGGTATATCTCAATCCGTTTATAAATTTTGATTCTTTTCCGATTTTATTCAGCATTTCCGTTATATCTTTTCCGCCGCCATGGACAACTATAACTTTAATTCCCAAAGTGGAAAGCAAAGCGACATTATGCATAACGCTTTTTTTGAGTTCGGGATTTTCCATAACGCTTCCGCCGTATTTTACGACAACTGTTTTATCTTTATATTTTTGAATATAAGGCAATGCATGATTTAAAATAAAAGCCTTGTCTTTATTTTTTATTTCAATATTTTCTAAATTATCAATATTGCTCATTTTTAACCCTCAATAATAAAATTAATAAATTATAAATTAATAAATTTCTAACTTCTGTAAGAGCCGTTTATCTTCACATAATCGTAAGTTAAATCGCAGCCCCAAGCCGTAGCTTTATTTTTTCCCGAGTTCATATTTACCGTTATTTTAATTTCTTTTTCTTTAAGAATTTTAAGGGCTTTCTTTTCGTCAAATTTCAAACCGTAGCCTTTTTCAAAAACATTCATATTTCCAAATTTTGAAGAAACATTTATTGCAACTTTATTAATATCGAATTTGCAATCGGCATAGCCTATCGCGCAGGCTATTCTTCCCCAATTCATGTCGCATCCGAAAATCGCAGCTTTTAGTAGATTTGAAGATATAACCGATTTTGCAATTTTTCTTGCAGTTTCAATATCTTTTGAACCTATTACTTCGCATTCTATCAATTTTGTAGCTCCTTCTCCGTCTTTTGCCATAGACTTGCATAAATAAGTATTAACCATATTCAAAGCCTTGCAAAATATTTTATAATTATTTCCTTCTTTGTCTATTATAGGATTTTTAGCTTCTCCGTTTGAAAGAGCTACAACCATATCATTTGTGGAAGTGTCTCCGTCAACGCTAATCATATTATAAGTATTTTTAATATCTTCTCTTAAAGCTTTTTGAAGTAATTTTTGGCTTATATTTGCGTCTGTCGTTATGAAGGCAAGAAGAGTAGCCATATTCGGAAGAATCATTCCGCTTCCTTTTGCAATTCCTCCGATTTTCACTTCTTTACCGCCGATTTCAAAAGAAAATGCAATTTCTTTAATAAAAATGTCCGTTGTCATTATAGCGTTTGCCGCGTTTTTTGAGGCTTCCGCAGAATTTTTAGCTTTATCAATCAACGGTTTAATGTTTTTTAAAATCGGTTCTATCGGAAGAGGAACTCCAATAACTCCCGTAGAAGCGACAGCGACATCTTTCTCGCTTATTTTCAAGTAATCGGCAACTCCTTTGCACATCGCTTTCGCTTTTTCAATTCCGTCTTTATTGCAAGTATTAGCATTCCCCGAATTGCATATAATCGCTTTGGCATGTCCGTTTTTTAAATTCTCTTTGCTTACTATGATATTAGCTCCGCAAACTTTATTTTGAGTATAAACCGCAGCCGCATTGCATAAACTTTCGCTATAAATAATCGCCAAATCTTTAGAAGTTTTTTTCTTTTTTATTCCAGAGTAAATTCCGTTGGCAAAAAATCCTTTAGCCGCGCAAATTCCGCCTTTTATCTGTTTTATATTATTTTCGTCATTATTTTTCTTATTATCGTTTTTCATTTTATTATCCTTTTTTATTTTATTTCTTAATCAATATTATAAATCAAAAATCAGAAAGCGGGAGGAATCATATTTAGTCCCGCATCTTCTTCAAAACCTAAAGCTATATTCATATTTTGTATAGCCTGTCCCGCCGCACCTTTAACCATATTGTCTATTGCCGAAACTATTATTAATTTATTCGTTCTCTCGTCAATATGAATCGAAATATCGCAGTAATTAGAATATTTTACATTTTTCAAATTTGCAATATTTCCAATATTTAATATTCTCACAAATTTTGAATTCTTATAAAAATCTTTATATAAATTAAAAATATTTTCCAAAGAATTTTTATTTTTTAATTTTGCGTATATTGTAGACAAAATTCCTCTATTAATCGGAAGCAAATGAGGAACGAAAGTAATTTTAATTTCTTCTCCGTAAATATTCGATAAAGTCTGCTCGATTTCGGGAGTATGTCTATGTTCGGCGATTTTATACGGCGCAAAAGCTTCGTTGCATTCGGCAAAATGAGTATTCAAAGTAAGCTCTCTTCCCGCTCCAGTCGCTCCAGATTTTGAATCGATTATTATATCTTCTTTTTCGATTATTTTATTCACCAAAGCGGGAGTTAGTGCAAGTCCAATAGAAGTTGGATAACATCCAGGGTTTCCGATTATTTTAGCGTTTTTCAAATCTTTTTTATTATAAAAATTATCGTATTTGATTATTTCAGGAATCGAATAAATCGCTTCTTTATGAATATCATGATATTTAAAATCTTTTTTATACCATTTTTTATAATCTTCTTCGTTTGAAAGTCTGAAGTCCGCTCCCAAATCTATAAACAATATTTTTTTTTCAAAACATTTTTTTGCTATCTCTTCGCTTAAACCAGCTGGCAAAGACGCAAATACAACATCCGAATCTTCCAAAGCCGAATTTTCGTCCGTTAATATTTTTTCAGAGTATTTATTTAAGTTGCCGTATATTTTATTTATAGGCTCTCCTTCAAAACTTTTTGAAGAGATATTTTTTAATTCTACTTTTGGATGCGAAGCAAGAAGTCTTATAAGTTCGACTCCAGCATATCCTGTCGCTCCTATTACTGACGCTTTTATCATTTTTAATTCTCCGTTATAAATAATAAATTTAATTTTTTTATTTTAATTTTCTATTATTGCTTTTATATTTTATTTTGATAGATTTATTTTGATAATTTTTAATGCGGGCGATTAACGCCTCAAGGAATCTTTAGGTAAGAATAGATAATGCAATATTTTTTTAATCGTATTCATAATAATTGCCTTAAATAATTTTGAATTTATATTAATATATTTTAAAAAAATGTCAATAATGATTCGATATTTTTTTAATTGAAATTTTTTAATAAAAATTTTATTATATTTTATCGTCAATATTTTAATATAATAAAGAAATAAAAACGGAGGAAAAATTATGCCAAAAATCGCGGTAATATACAAAAGCAAATATGGAGCTACAAGAACTTATGCAAAATGGATATCCGATAAACTTCATGCCGATTTATTCGAAGCTGATAATATATCTTTTCAAAATTTAAATAATTACGAAGTTATAATATTCGCGGGTTCTTTATACGCGAGCAAATTAACCGTTTATAAAAGTTTTAAGAAATTCTATAATAAATTAAATAAATTTGAAAACAAAAAAATTTACTGCGTCATAGTCGGCAACGCGAATCCTAAATACAAAGAATATTACGAAGATGCTATAAATAAAAATTTTAAGAGTAAAGAAAAAGAAAATATAACATTTTATTTTTTAAGAGGCACAATCGACTTTTCAAAATTAAAAATTCACCATGCTTTAATGATGCTTATGCTTAGAAAAATTTTAGCGAGTAAAAACGAACAAACTGAAGACGACAAATATTTTTTGGAAAACTACGGAAAGAAAATAGATTATTTAAATAAAAATTCTATAAGCGATTTAGTTTCGGATGTGAAAAATTTTCTTAAAGAATTAGAATAAAAGAATAATTATCTCAATTTGATTATAATATCGACTCTTCTGTTTTTGCTTCTTCCTTCGGCGGTATCGTTCGGGGCGATTGGCTCTTTGTCTCCAAATCCGCTGTAGGATAATTTATCATGATTAAGATTAGGCAAAATATAATCGGCGACCGTTTTAGCTCTTCTTTCGGATAAAGTTTTATTATATTCTTCGCTTCCCGTATTGTCGGTATGTCCTTGAACTATTATCTCTCTATCGGGATAAGTTTTTTTAATCGCTTCTATAATATTGTCAATCGTTTCTTTTGATTCGTTTTTTAAAGTGTAAGAATCTGTATCAAATAAAATCTCTCCGAGCCTTAAAACCAAACCTTCGGGAACTGTATCTACTATAATATCGTCATTCAAATTATTTAAATTTTCTTCAAGTTCTCTTCTGTCTCTTTCCTCTTCTTCTTTTGAAATAGAATCGTATATTTTATAAGAACTTATTATATTCATTTTATATTGCAAACTTCTGTAAGATAATTCTTTATCGTAGCCGAAAAGTATTTGATATTTTTCGCTTTGTGATATTGGAATATTATTTTCCATATCCCATAAAAAAGTTCCGTAATTGAATCCGTAAATTCTCGCGGGATAGCCTATTCTTGAGCGTCCAGAAATTCCCGCCTGAATCAAATCTTTATCCGTCATTATATGATATTGAATGACGGCGTTTTTTTTGCCTTCGGAGTTCGTTTCGATATTTGCAAAAAGATAATCGGACGACAAAACCATATTAAGATTCGGAGCGTTATTTACTTTCACTATTTCAACGGCTTCGGCGCTCCAAGATTCGGTAAGATTAATTTCTTTATCGGGAAATGTGGGAATATGTCGGACATTAGGCATAAAATGAATAGTCGGCACTTCAAATCTTCCGTTGGTATGAATTATAAAATCGCTCGTATATTCTTCGTCCAAATGAAAAACTCTGTCTCCTCTTTGCATTCTGAAAATTTTGAATAAACCGCTCACTCTATATCCGCCTTTCGGAGCGATTGCGATAACGGTTAAATCGACAATATTTCTTTCTTTATAAGTTCGCTTCAAAATTCCGTTTTCATAATATTCGACATCGGCGGTTTTTACGGATTCTATTCTTTTTCCCGTTTCCAAATTCCAATAAAATTTATGCGATATTTTTTGGGTTTCCGAATTTTCTTCGATTTCTTCAATTTGACAAAACGCGATATTGCAAAAGAATATATTGAAAATAAACAGGACAAATATTAAAACAAAAAATTTCTTTCTCATAAATTCTTTTATCATAACAGACTTTTTTCTTCTTTTTTGATTTTTTTCGCTTCTTTTTCTCTATGTTTTTGCGCTCTTTTTTCAAGTTTGATTCTGATTTTATCCAAAAGATTTAGTCTCTTCGTTTCTTCTAATATTTCCTCTTCCGATTTTTCGGTTTTGAAAGATATAACCAATTTGTATAATTGCAAGAAAATATATTGCAATTCTTTTATTTTTTTATCCATACTTTCCATGCTGTCGACCGTTGAATTCGATAATTGAGCGACATTTTCGATAGAACCCAAAAGAACTTTAACTTCGCTTTCCGTATTATTTACCACATTAACCACATCTTCCGCAAGTTTGTCGACTCCAGAAATATTTTGACTTACCATAGAACTCATTTGCATCTGCCTTAAAGAAAGCTCTTGAACGGTTTCGGTTATGCTATTCAAATTTGAAACATTATTTAAAATATCTCTTCTTCCCAAATCCAATTCTTCGTTTGCGCCCGCTATTGAACTTATCGCTCCCGTAAGCATATTGGAACTTTCAATAATTTTATCGCTCGATTCCGCGCTTTTTGAAACGAGAGAAACCATCTGTTCTATGGCTTGAATCGTCTCTTCGATTAAATCGCTGATTATAATAGAGTTGTTTGCCGTATCTTCCGCAAGTTTTCTAATCTTTTCGGCAACCACAGTAAAACCTCGTCCGTATTCTCCCGCCTGAGCCGCCTCGATTGCAGCGTTCATTGCCAAAAGATTTGTCTGTTCGGAAATATTGCGTATAACATTCGTAATGCTCGTTATTTGTTTTGAATAATCTCTGATTCCCTGAATCGCGTCCGCAAGAGCTTCCGATATGTTTCCTCCGTCTCTCGCTTCGGCGTTTAAAGTTTTTGAATAAGTATTCGCTCTAATCGAACTCTGATTTACCGTAATAATATTTGCCATCATTTGCTGAACGGAAACGCTCGTTCTATTAACGGCATCCGCTTGAGATTTCATTTTTTCGTTAATTTCGTTTATATTATTCAAAAGCTGCCTTATGATTTCGTTTACCGAGTTGATTCTCGTTCTTTGCATAAAAGTAACTCTCGCCGCGTTTGAATAAGATTCCGCTATTTTATTTGAATTTGCAACTTCGTTTTTGAACTCTTTATTTAAAGTTTCAAAATCGCTCACTCCAATATTAATGGAAGAACGAATATTTTGAACGCTTCCCGTAAGAACATAAGTGTTTTCTTTAATATTTACTATAATGCTTTGAATTTTATCCAAAAATTTATTGAAAGAATGCACCAATTCTCCCGTTTCGTCAATATTGGTTATCGGAAGTCTTATAGTTAAATCGCCCGTTCCTTCGCTTAAAGAATCCGCCACTCTTTTTGCGACTATCATAGTTCTTCTTATAATAAAAACTATCGTCAAAAGCACTATAAAAAATAAAGACAATCCGAAATATATCGCCGTAGTCGACATTAAAATAGTTCTTCTAAAATCCAAATTCTCTCTGTATGGAATTTCATTTTCCCAAACTCCCATTACATAAATATCGCCGAAAAGCACATATTTAACGAAAAACATATTATAATTTTGAATCAAAATTATTTTCGCGTCCGAAATAGTATTCAAATAATTATTGTTAGCCTCGTCTTTAAATTCCCCAGAAGTAGTAGGATTATTCAAAACGGTTTGAAGAGGATTAAGAAAATTCATTCTATTATAAGCGCTTATACTAAAATCGCTATTTGCCACAAATATATTAATGTTAGGATAATTGGCTAATAAATCCGTAACTACCGAAGATTTCACTTCCAAAGCCAAAAAGCCTATCGTATTATTGTTATTGATAATAGGATTGTATATATAAAAATGTTCCAAATCTCTAATAATATTTATTCTATGATTAGTTCCGCTTAAGTCCATTGTCGGAATCGGCAAATTAGGATTGGTATTTATTCTGAAAGCAAAATTATTATTTCTATTCAAAATTATATTTAAAGTCTGCGCGTTCTGATAAATAGAATCGGCAATATTAATTCCGCTTCTTCCCGCATCATAAAAATGAATATACAAAGCGTTTATATTCGTATCGCCGCCGTATCTGTTATTCAAATAATCCGATAAAAACGCGTCGTATGGAGTAAGATTATATTCATATCTTGCAATATCTTTTAAATAAAAAGCTATATCGTCCGCGACATTCACATATTCGTTAATCGCGTCATAAATCGAAGTAGCCGCGTCGCTTATATATTCTTTATTGATTATTCTGCTGTATTCTCCGTAATAACGAACGGAACTTCTATAACTGATTCCGTTTAATGTGGCAATAACGAAAATAACGAAAACCATCGATGTCGGAATTATAATATACATCATTGGAAGATAATATTCTCTTTTTCCCGTTATTTTATATAAAGGTCTAACTAAAACGACAAACGAAACCGCGGATATTGAAGCTGCAAAATTCATGAAAAGCAAAACTATTAATAATCTGAAATTCAAAACCTCGAATAATGTCATAGTTCCGTCAAGTAGATATATCGGATATGTAAGCAAAGAGATTACCACAAACGCCAATACGGTTTTAAATATATATACGATTCCCAAATGAACGGATTTTCCTCTTTCCACTTTTAGAAAATCAAAATATATGCTTATGATTATTAATAAAACGGTTAATATCATAAGAAAATAACTATATCTTCTTACGGGCGTAAACTGTTCATAAATGCGACTCAACATTACCGAATAAACGGCTATAGTAATAATAGCGTTTATAAAAAAGACGATAGGCATAATGAATTTTAGCCTTTTTCTTAAAATATTTTCGTTCGTTTGAAACAGCATATTATAGCCCTGTAAAAATTAATATCTTTTTTATTATCGGTATTAAATAATCATTTTTTTACTTTTATAAATATAAAAAATAAAATAATTTCTATATTCAAATTTTTCTATTTAAATTTTTTAATTTTTAAATTTTTATCTTATCAAGCGTTTATAGTTTTCGCTTTCGCTACTACTTCCTCTATCGAACCCACAAGTCTAAAAGCTTGGTCGGGCAAATCGTCATAATCTCCGTTGCAAATCGATTTGAAACTTCTTATTGTGTCTTCCAATTTTACATATCTGCCCTGAAGTCCCGTAAACTGTTCGGCTACAAAAAACGGCTGACTCAAAAACTGCTCAATTTTTCTTGCCCTCGAAACCGTTAATTTATCGTCTTCGGAGAGTTCATCCGCTCCAAGAATTGCTATAATATCCTGCAAATCTTTATATCTTTGAAGAATATTCTGCACATTTCTTGCAACTTCATAATGTTCGTTCCCCAAAACCATCGGGTCTAGTATTCTGCTTGTAGACGCCAAAGGGTCAACCGCGGGATAAATTCCTTTTTCGCTCACTTCACGAGATAAAACCGTTGTCGCATCCAAATGGCTGAAAGCTGTCGCTGGCGCAGGGTCCGTTAAATCGTCCGCTGGAACATAAACCGCTTGAATCGAAGTAATCGAACCGTTTTTAGTGGATGTAATTCTTTCCTGTAAACTTCCCATTTCCGTTGCCAAAGTCGGCTGATAACCTACCGCTGACGGCATTCTTCCAAGTAAAGCCGAAACTTCGCTTCCCGCTTGAGTAAATCTAAAAATATTATCTATAAATAATAAAATATCTAATCCCGCCGAATCTCTAAAATATTCCGCCATAGTTAAAGCCGTTAAAGCGACTCTTAAACGCGCTCCTGGTGGTTCGTTCATCTGCCCGTAAACGAGACAAGTTTTATTGATAACTCCCGATTCTTTCATTTCGCTCCATAAATCGTTTCCTTCTCTCGTTCGCTCTCCGACTCCCGCAAATACAGAATAGCCTCCATGTTCGCTTGCAATATTATGAATAAGTTCCATTATTAAAACCGTTTTTCCTACTCCAGCTCCGCCGAATAATCCCGTTTTACCGCCTTTAATATAAGGGGCGAGCAAATCTATAACTTTTATTCCCGTTTCAAATATTTCAAGTTTTGGTTCGAGGACATCGAATTTTGGCGGCACGGAATGTATGGAACGATATTCTTTAGCTTCAATCGGTTCTCCTTTATCAACCGTCTGCCCCAATACATTAAATATTCTTCCAATGGTTTCGTTTCCCACTGGCACCATTATATGATTTCCCGAATCTATAATATCGTCTCCGCGTGAAATTCCGTCCGTTGATTCCAAAGCGATTGCCCGCACTTTTCCGCCTCCCAAATGCTGCTGAACTTCGCAAACAACATGCCTTTGAATTCCTTCGACTTCCTTATCTATATAAAGCGCGTTTAATATTTCGGGCAAATGTCCCTCTTCAAATTCCGCGTCCAAAGTCGAGCCGACAACCTGAATAACTTTTCCTTTTTTTCCTTCCGCTATCATAAAAATTTTTCCTTTTAATTTATTATCAAAATTATTGTCATATATTTTATATTTATTAAAAACTTATTCAAGAGTTTTTACCATCTCTTTATGAATTTTTTTATTGCTCGCTATATACTGTTTTTTTGAAAAAATATCATATTCTTTCATATTTATATTTGTAACGATTCCGCCCGCTCTTTTAAGTATAATAGTCGAAGCGCAAATATCCCAAGCGGAAAGTCCGAATTCAAAAAATCCGTCCGCCGCGCCTTCCGCGACCATACATATATCTAAAGCTGCCGAACCGTCTCTTCTAACCGCCAAACTATTTCTAACCATATTTTCAAAATCAATCATTCTATTATTCAAAAAATTTTCGTCCGTAGCCGTATTATAATAAAATCCCGTAATAATTAGAGATTCTATCAATTTACCGCTCGAACTTACATTAATAACTTTTCCGTTTTTATAAGCTTTCGATTTGATATGCGCTTTATAAACGGTATTTGTTAAAGGCGCGTAAACTACTCCCAAAATCGGATAGCCTTTATAAGTCAAACCGACTGAAACGCAGTAAAAAGGATAGCCATGAATAAAATTGCTCGTTCCGTCAATCGGGTCAACTATCCATGAAAAATCTTTATCTTCAAAACTGTTCGATTCTTCTCCCAAAAATGCGAATTTAGGATACCGTTTTGTCAAATATTTTTTTATCGTTTCTTCGTTTTTCAAATCTATTTCGGTAAATAAATCCGTTCTGCCTTTTTTAGACACTTTTCTTGGAGCGCCGAAATATTTTAAAGAATATTTGCCCGCTTTTATTGCGATATATTCCGCGTCTTTTAGGCATTTATTCAATTTCGATTTTGAAAAATTTTTAATTTCCCGTTCTATGATTCTGTATTTTTTATCGTTTTCGTCTTTATTATTTTTGTCTTTGTTTTTATTAGTATTAAATAAACCCGTAATAAAATCTCCGTTAAAATTATTAAAATTATTAAAACTAAATTAAATAAAAATTATTTATTCGTCTGCGTTTCCCTAAATAATAAAACCGAAGGATTATCCCGCACTTTTTCGCTAAATATTTTTAAGTTTTCTATTATTTGAGTAACATTTGTTTGCAAATTCGTATTCTTCATTAATTCTCCGACTATTCCCTTTCCTTTTTCAACATCGGCAATTATAAATGACAAATCTTTACTTATAATATTTATATTTGAAACGCTTCTATTAACATTTGAAATTATTTCGTTAATATCCGCTTCGTTCGTATTTATTATTTTAGTTATCAGCTCGATAGTCGAGGACATATTCGTTATTATGCTTGTGAATTCGTCCAAATTAAGTTCTTTTCCTATATCTCCTATAGAACCTAAAGTATTTTCCAAACTGAAAGGCTCTACTCCGTCAACTACGCTTTCGGGACGCAGACTTTCAAGTCCTTCGGTAATTACAGTCGGAGGAGTAGCCATTATGTATTTTTCACCCAAACCAAGCCCAACCGTTTGTATTGAAAATCTCGTTCCTGGAGGCAAAATGACATTTCTATCGGTTATAAACAAAGTCACTCTTATTCTTCCGTCTGGCTTAATAGATATATCTTCAATAAAACCTATATTTATTCCGCCGCCTCTGTAAGATACCTTGCCGTTTACAAGCAAATCGCCGATAAAAGTATAATCCACATAAATTCTATAACCGTTGCCTTTTAATTTTAAATTTCCGACTATGGTTATGGAAACCAAAAATAATATTATAGTAAATATAAAAAATATTCCTAATTTAATTTTCTTCTTCATAATAACACCTCAATAAATATAAAAATTAATCCAAAGGTTTTATAGTTTCTATATCCTCGCCCTTTTTCGCAATACTGCTCATAAAGAAAAATTTTAAATGCGGTTCTTCTATTTCATGCAAATGCTCGGGGTCGCCTCCCTCTATAATCTTTCCGTCATAAAGCATAACCACTCTGTCCGCCATTCTAAAAACGCTCATCATATCATGAGTAATAACTATGCTTGTCACATTAAGTAAATTCTGCATCTTCACTATCAAATCGTCAATTATTCTCGACATAACGGGGTCCAGTCCCGTGGTAGGCTCGTCATAAAGCAAAATCTCTGGGTCCATAGCAATCGCTCTCGCCAAACCGACTCTTTTTTTCATACCGCCAGAAAGTTCGGACGGCATTTTTTTTTCGATATTGGGCATTCCAACCATATCCAAAACTTCGGCTACTTTCATTTTTATTCTCTCTTCGGGCATATCTTTTTTTATTCTTCTTAATCCGAAACTCACATTCTCGTAAACATTTAAAGAATCGAAAAGCGCCGCTCCCTGAAAAACCATCGCGAATTTTTTGCGAACTTCCGTTAATTCGTTATCCGAAATTTGATTAATGTCATGTCCTTCGACTATTATAGTTCCAGAATCGGGCTGCAATAAACCAATTAAATGCTTTATAAGAACGCTTTTTCCGCATCCAGAATTTCCTATAATCGACAAAGTCTCGCCTTTATTCACAACGAGATTTACTCCGTTCAATACTTTTTGAGAGCCGAAACTTTTATGCACATCTTTCATTTCAATAACATTCATTAATAAAATCCTAAATAAAATCCTGTAAGGTCAAACCGTCACTCTTAAAAATTTCATTTCGCCTTCGCTTTTAATTCTATAATTTCCAATACTTGCGGGAATAAGAACCGTTTTGCCCGCGTTTAATTTTATAATATTATCTTTTATATCCGATTCTATAAATCCGTTTCCTTCAATATTTATAATTATTTCAAAAGTTTTATTATTCGTTTTGGAAGAAAAATTATTTTTAATAATATATTCTTCAGTCGTAAAATATTTATTTGAAAATATTTCATTAATCTCCAAATTATCGTTTTTAATTTTATTTATTCTTTGCGATTTTAATTTTGAAGCGTCAATATTTTCAATCACATTAAAAGAATCTTCAATATGGAGTTCTCTTCCTTTTCCGTTTTTATCAATTCTATTCCAATCGTAAAGTCTGTAAGTAATATCGCTCGGAGTTTGTATTTCCGCTATTATGACATCTCCGAGTATCGCATGAATGCATCCGCTCGGAATATAATAAGCGTCTCCGTTTTTCACTTCAAAATAATTAAACATATTTTCTATATTTTGATTATTTTCTATCGCGTTTTTAAGAGCAGTTTTATCAATTCCTTCTTTTAATCCTATCAAAAGTTTTGGACTATTTTTCGCGTTCATAATATACCACATTTCGTTTTTTCCATGTTTGCCATGATTTTTATTCGCGTATTCTTCGTTTGGATGAACTTGAATTGATAATTTATCTTTTGCATCTATAAATTTTATTAATAACGGAAAATATTTTTCTTCTTTTTTTGTTTCTTGGAATTCATTGCAAGCAGAACCTAAAAATTCTTCGCCGAAATTTTCTATTAAATATGATAAAGTTTTTCCTTTAAATTCTCCGTTCGATATTATATTTTTATCGTCTTTCAAATCGCATATTTCCCAGCTTTCGCCTATATTTTTATTTTGTTCAACATGTTTTGAATATAATGACGAAAGCGAATTTCCGCCCCAAACAGTTTCTTTTCCTATTTCTGATAATTCTAATATATACATAAGTAAAATTATATAATACGAAAATAAATAATTCAATACGATTTTATTTACATAATTAAAATTCTATATATAATAAAAATAAAGATTATATTAAATAACGGATTTTTTATGACAGACAGAATTTTATCATTCACAAAAATGCATGGAATAGGAAACGATTATATATATATAGATTGTTTCAAAGAAAATTTTACTATAGAAGACGCGAAAAAGTTTGCTCCGATTTTAAGCGACAGACATTTTTCAATTGGCGGAGACGGAATAATTTTAATAATGCCGAGCGATAAAGCGGATGTAAAAATGAGTATGTTTAATTCGGACGGTTCTGAAAGCGAAATGTGTGGAAACGGAATAAGATGCGTTGCGAAATATACTTATGATAAAAATATAAATAAAAATAATCCTCTGAAAATAGAAACTTTAAGAGGAATACTCGAAGCAAAATTATTTACAAAAGACGGCGAAGTCGACTCGGTTGAAATAAATATGGACTCTCCTATTTTGGAAGGATTAAAAATTCCAACGACAATAAATAAAAACACGATAATTGACGAACCTATAAAAATAAACGGAAAAGAATATTTATTTACGGCGGTTTCTATGGGAAATCCTCATGCCGTGATATTCGTAAACGATTTGGAAAATATTGATATAGAAACAATCGGAAAATCAATTGAAAATAATTCAATCTTTCCAAATAGAACCAATGTGGAATTTGTGGAAATAATAAACAGAGGCGAAGTGAAACAGAGAACTTGGGAACGAGGAAGCGGGGAAACTTTAGCCTGCGGAACGGGAGCGTCAGCAGTTTGCGTAGCGGGATTCATTAGCAAAAGAACGGAAAGCAAAATTTTAAATCATCTTTTGGGCGGAGATTTGACTCTCGATTATAGAGACGGAAAAGTTTTTATGAAAGGCGAAGCGAGATATTCTTTTGAAGGAAAAATAAATTTATAAATTAATATTTTTAAGATAATCTTATTTATGAAAATGTTCGTATATATTATTTGCAACTTTATAACTTATTCCCGGAATATTTCTTATGCTTTCCAAAGACGCGTTTCTTATATTTTCAATATTTATAAAATGCGAATATAATTTTTCTATACCGCTTCTGCCGAGTCCCGAGATGCTTTCAAGTTCGCTTTTAATCATCTCTCTGCTTCTCTTCTTTCCATGACTCGTATTTACAAATCTATGCGTTTCGTCTCTCACTTTTTGTAAAAATAATCTCGCGGGTTCGTTGTCTTCGAGTAAAACGGGTTCTTCTCTATTCGGCAAATATATTTCTTCAAATTTTTTAGCGAGCGCCATTATCGGCTGTCCTTTAATTTCAAGTTCTTTCAATGATTCTATCGCAGCGTTAAGCTGTCCTCTTCCGCCGTCTATAAGAATCAAATCTGGAAATTTTAAATTTTCTTCTTTAAGCCTTTTATATCTTCTATAAACCGCTTCTTTAATCGAGCCGAAATCGTCAATTCCTTCAACCGTTTTTATATTGAATAATCTATAATTTTTACTGTCCGAAATTCCGTTTACGAATCTAACCATTCCCGCCATCGTATAAGCTCCCTGAATATGCGCGATGTCGAAAGATTCTATTATATTTGGAGTTTTGCTTAATTTGAATATTTCTTTTAATCTATTAATTCCCAATGGAATTTCTTTTACCAGAATTTTTTCTTCAAAAAGATGTTTAGCGTTGCTGTTTGCAATATTTATCAAACCTTTTTTTGTTTTATCGAATTTTATTTTTATAGTTTTACCAGATATTTTTTTTAAATAATCTTTAATAACCGTTATATCGTTTACTTTTACTTCGGTTAAAATCGTATCGGGAATCAAATTCGCGTAAATATAATATTGTGAAAAGAAAGCGGAAACTATATCCGAATAATTAGAGGCGGAATGCAAATTGGAAGAATCTTTAAGCGAAAAATCTTTTCTGTCGGCGAGCCTTCCGTCCTTAACCGACAAAATCACAATGATATAATTTCCTTTCTCTCCGTAAATTCCCAAAATATCCATATCGTCATTTTCTTGAATATATACATTCTGCTCGACATTAATCGATTTTAAAGTGTCAATTTTATCTCTTATATCTTTCGCTTTTTCAAATTCTAATTTTTTTGCGTAAGATTCCATTTCTTTTTTTAAATTTGAAACGAGTCTATCGATTCCTCCGTCCAAAATCATCGCCGCTTCTTCAACGGTTTTATCGTAATCTTCTTCCGTTATTAAATTTGCGCAAGGTGCGGTGCATTTATTTATATGATAATACAAACATGGTCTAATCGGTCTTTTTAGCGGAAAATCATATTTGCATCTTCTGAATTTAAAATTATCTGTCATAAATTTTACTATATTGTTTGCCTTTTCCGATTCCACATAAGGTCCGTAATAATTTTTAAATTTACTCGCGTTTTCTTTATTTATAATATTTCTCGCCTTTATGATTCTTGGAAATCTCTCGTTCGTTATCGCCACGAAAGGAAAAGATTTTTGGTCTTTAAGAAGAATATTATAATGTGGCTTATGTTTTCTTATCATTTCCGCTTCGAATATCAAAGCCTCGACTTCGTTTTCGGTAATGATATAATCGAAATCGACTATATGTTCGACAAGCGCCGTAGTTTTTGCGTCTTTATTCGATTTGGTAAAATAAGAATAGACTCTGCTTTTTAGAGATTTTGCCTTTCCGATATATATTATATTATTCTTTTCGTCTTTCATAAAATATACGCCCGACTTATCGGGAATATATTTCAATTTTTCGTTTATATAATCTTTAATTTCCTGATTCATTTTTATTTTCAATATAATTAATTTTTGATTTTATTTATTTTTTAATAATTAAGAATTAATAAATTATACTAAACAAATAATAATTGTCAATTTTGATAAAAGTCAATAAAATATTA
>NZ_JBNMIZ010000008.1:0-28783 GCF_050873525.1 Brachyspira sp.
ATAATATATTATGTTAATACTGTTTTTAATTTATAATTTTATAGATTAAAAAATTATAACAAAAGGAATTTTTATTATGGCTTCTGTTGTTACTTTCGGCGAAATAATGCTTCGTTTATCTCCGCCTTCAAATTTGAGATTCGTTCAAACGGATTCTTTCGATGCGAGATTTGGAGGAGGCGAGGCAAATGTTTCTTTGGCGCTTTCAAATTTTGGAATAGAAACTTCATTTGTCACAAAACTTCCAAATAACGATATAGGGCAGGCATGCATAAACGAGTTGAGAAGATACGGAGTCGATATTTCAAATATAGTTTTTGGAGGCGATAGAATAGGAATTTATTTTTTGGAGAAAGGCGCAAGTCAAAGAGGTTCTAAAGTCATTTACGATAGAGCGGGTTCTTCGATTTCAAAAGCGAATATAAAAGATTTTGATTGGGATAAAGTTTTTAATAACGCGAAATGGTTTCATCTCACGGGAATAACTCCAGCTTTGGGAAATAATGTGGCTGAAATATGCATTGCCGCTTGCAAAAAAGCTAAAGAAAAAAATCTTACCGTAAGCCTCGATTTGAATTTTAGAAAAAAATTATGGACATCCGAAGAAGCGAATAAAACGATGAGTAAATTAATGCCTTATGTCGATATATGTTTGGCAAACGAAGAAGACGCGGAAAAAGTTTTTGGAATAAAAGCGAAAGACAGCAATATTATCGAAGGCAAACTTTCGCGTGAAGGCTATAAAGAAGTTGCAAAAGAAATTGCGGATAAATTCAAAGTTAAAAAAGTTGGAATTACTTTAAGAGGCTCGATTTCTGCAAGCGAAAATTTATGGTCATGCATGCTTTATAACGGACAAGAATATTTTTTCTCAAAAGAATATTTGATTAAAATTGTCGACAGAGTAGGGGGAGGCGACAGTTTTGCTGCTGGATTAATTTATTCTTTTCTAAACGGCAAAGACGATAGAGAAGCTTTAGAGTTCGCAACCGCTTCGAGTTGTTTAAAACATTCAATAGAGGGCGATTTTAATATTGTGAGTATTGACGAAGTTATGACGGTTTATAATGGAGACGCTTCTGGAAGGATACAGAGATGAATTTAACTTTATTTTTATAATCTATTGATTAAAAAAAATTATATAATATAATAACTACTCTAATAACAATATCAAAAAAGAGGAATATATGAAAAAAGTCGGAATAGTCATGGGAAGCGATAGCGATTTGCCCGTCCTTGAAAAAACGATTGAAACATTAAAAGAATTTTCCGTTCCGTTCGAGGTTCATGTATATTCGGCTCATAGAACTCCCGAAAAAGCGATTGAATTTTCAAAAAACGCGGAAGATAAAAATTTTGGAGTCATAATAGCTGCGGCTGGAATGGCGGCTCATCTTGCGGGAATAATTGCTGCAAATACTACAATCCCCGTAATCGGAATCCCTTGCAAATCTCAAAATTTGGAAGGAATTGACGCTCTTTTATCAACCGTTCAAATGCCTTCGGGAATTCCTGTCGCTACGGTTGCGATAAACGGAGGAGTAAACGCCGCTTTGCTTTCGATTGAAATTTTAGCGGTTAATGATAAAGAACTTTCAAAAAAACTTAAAGAAAAAAGGTATTTCGATAAAGAAGCGGTTCTTAAAAAAGACGCTTTAATATCCGAAAAATTTTTTAATGAAAATTTAAATAAAAATTAAATTATATAAATTAAAAGAGGAGTTAATAAAATGACAAAAGGAAAATTATTATACGAAGGAAAGGCAAAGAAAATATTTGAAACGGATAATCCAGAAGTCTTGCTCGTTTCATACAAAGATGATGCCACCGCTTTCAACGGAATAAAAAAAGGAACTATAGAAGGAAAAGGTTTAATAAATAATAAAGTGACAAATTACATGATGCGGCTTCTTGAAAAATCTCAAATTCCTACTCATTATATTGAAGAAATTTCGGACAGAGAAACTTTGGTTAAAAAGGTTTCGATAATTCCGCTTGAAGTAATTATTAGAAATGTTTCGGCGGGTTCATTTGCGAAAAATTACGGAGTCGAAGAGGGAATAATTTTTGACGAACCGACAATAGAATTCTCTTATAAAAACGACAAACTCGGCGACCCTTTGATTAATTCCTATCATGCGATTGCCCTAAAACTTGCGACTAAAGAAGAAATTGAAATCATAAAAAAATACGCTTTCAAAATAAACGAAGAGATGAAAAAATTTTTTATTTCGATAAATGTAAAACTCATCGACTTCAAGCTCGAATTCGGAAAACTCAAAGACGGCGCTATAGTTCTTGCCGATGAAATCTCTCCCGATACTTGCAGATTTTGGGACGCCACTACAAATGAAAAACTTGATAAAGATAGATTTCGCAGAGATTTGGGAAATGTCGAAGGCGCTTATAAAGAAATGATGAAAAGAATAATCGGTTAAATTTTTGGAGAGATTATGCCTAAAATAAAAGAAGAATGCGGAGTTTTTGGCGTTTACGGTTCTAAAAATCCTCGAATCGCTCAAACGGTATATTTCGGTTTATTTTCGCTTCAGCATAGAGGACAGGAATCTTGCGGAATAGCCGTTAATAATGACGGAGTTTTTAAATCCTATAAAGATTTAGGATTGGTAAACGATGTTTTTACTCCGAATATTATAGAAAAACTCGGCGAAGGAAATATTGCCGTTGGACATGTCAGATACGGAACTACAGGAGGAAACGAAAGAAGCAACGCTCAGCCGATAGTTGTAAATCATATAAAAGGAAGTATGGCGCTCGCTCATAACGGAAATATCACAAACTCTTACGAATTGCGTTCGCAGTTCGAAGCAAAAGGTTCTATCTTTCAAACTACTTCCGATACCGAAGTAATATCTTACGCAATAATAGAAGAAAGATTAAATTCGGAAACTATAGAGGAAGCGGTTTGCAAAGCTATGAATAGAATAAAAGGCGCTTATTCGATGATAATAATGTCTCCTCAAAAACTTATCGCTGCAAGAGATAAAAACGGTTTCAGACCTTTATGCTACGGAAAAACTGCAAACGGAGAATATATAATAGCGTCCGAAAGCTGCGCTCTCGATTCTGTTGGGGCGGAATTTGTCAGAGATATAGAAAAAGGAGAAATTTTAGTTTTCGGAAAAGAAGGAATAAAATCTATAAAAGAACATTGCGGTAAAGGAAAACAAACTTCATGCGTTTTTGAATATGTTTATTTCGCTCGCCCAGATTCCATAATCGAAGGAAAAAATGTTCATGAAGCGAGAATTAAAGCGGGAGAAATATTGGCGAAAGAACATCCCGTCAAAGCGGATGTCGTAGTCGGAGTTCCCGATTCGGGACTGGATGCGGCGCTCGGATATTCCAAAGCGTCAAAAATCCCTTACGGAATAGGTTTCATAAAAAATAAATATATCGGAAGAACTTTTATATATCCAGAAGTAAAGAGTCGTATGGATAAAGTGAAGATAAAATTAAACCCGATTGCAAATGTCGTTAATGGAAAGAGAGTAATTCTTATAGACGATTCTATAGTGCGAGGAACGACAAGCGAAAGAATTGTTAAACTTTTACGCGACGCGGGAGCGACAGAAGTGCATATGAGAGTTTCCGCTCCTCCTTTTATAAATCCATGTTATTACGGAACGGATATCGATTCAAAAGAAAATTTAATCGCATGCAAATATACTATTGAAGAAATAGCTAAAAAAATTGGGGCGGATTCTCTCGGTTATTTGAGTTTGGAAGGAGTGAAAAAAATTGGATATGTGAACGAAAAAAGCGGATTTTGCACAGCCTGTTTTGACGGAATATATCCTACCGAAATTCCAACAAAAACCGATAAAAATCGTTTTGAAAGGAAAATAAATCATATAGACGAAGAAAAATAAAAAATATAAAATATGATTTGAATAAAAAAGGAAAAATAAAAAATGAAAAATTCTAAATCCGACATTTATGCAAAAGCTGGAGTCGATATAAAAGCGGGCTACAAATCTGTAGAACTTATAAAAAAACATATAGCGAAAACGAATATTAAAGGCGTCATATCCGATATCGGAGGATTTGGAGGATTATTCGAACTCGACTTAAAAAAAATAAAAAAGCCCGTTTTGGTAAGCGGAACTGACGGAGTCGGAACGAAATTGAAAATAGCTTTTTTAATGAATAAACATGACACGGTTGGAATCGACTGCGTTGCCATGTGCGTAAACGATATAATATGCTCGGGAGCGAAACCTCTTATATTTTTAGATTATATCGCCTGCGAAAAAAATTATCCGAAAAAAATTGCCGAAATAGTAAAAGGAATTTCCGAAGGATGCATTATGGCGGGATGTTCTTTAATCGGAGGAGAAACCGCTGAAATGCCGGGATTCTACTTAAAAGACGAATACGATTTGGCGGGATATTCTACGGGAATAGTCGACAAATCAAAAATCATAGACGGAAAAAATAGCGGGAAAATAAAAAATGGAGATATTATAATTGGAGTCGCTTCGAGCGGAATTCACTCCAACGGTTTTTCGCTTGTGAGAAAAATTTTTGAAAATCATAATCTAAAAAAGTCGGTTAAAGGATTAGGAAAAAAATCGCTCGGAGAGATTCTTTTAACTCCCACTAAAATTTATGTTAAATCCGTTTTAAAAGTTTTGGAAAAAATTAAAGTAAAAGGAATATCGCATATAACGGGCGGAGGTTTTTACGAGAATATTCCAAGGTGCATTCCAAACGGACTTTGCGCCGAAATAGAAAAGAAAAATATTAAAATTCTTCCAATATTCGATTATATTCAAAAATGCGGAAACTTAAAAGAAAGAGATATGTTTAATACTTTTAATATGGGAGTCGGAATGTGTTTAATCGTTTCAAAAAATGATGCAAGTAAAACTATTAAAATTTTGAATTCCTGTAAAGAGGACGCTTATATCATAGGAAGAATAATAGAAGCGAAAGAAAAAATTATTATAAAATAAAAAGATAAGAAAATAAAATGAATAAAAAAGTAAGAATTGCGGTTTTGGTTTCTGGCGGAGGAACAAATTTACAAGCGCTCATAGACGCTCAAAAAAAAGAAATTCTAAAAAGTGGAAAAATAGAATTGGTTATTTCAAATAATTCAAACGCTTTCGCGTTGAAACGAGCCGAAGAAAATAATATTCCATTTGAAATTATCGATAAAAAAAATTTTGAAGAAAGATTAAAAGAAATTTTGCAATCTCATAAAATCGAGCTTATAGTTCTTGCGGGATTTACGGCGGTTTTGCCCGACAATTTTGTCAAATATTATGATAAAAGAATTATAAATATTCATCCTTCTCTTATTCCTTCGTTTTGCGGAAAAGGATTTTACGGAATAAAAGTTCATCAGGCGGCTTTGAAAAAAGGAGTAAAAATCACGGGAGCGACAACGCATTTTGTAAACGAAATTATTGACGGAGGCGAGATTATAATGCAAAAAGCGGTTGAAGTTTACGAAGACGATACGGCGGAAAAATTGCAAAAAAGAGTAATGGAATTTGCAGAATGGATTATACTTCCAAAGTCGGTAGAAAAAGTTTGCGAGGATATTATTGAAAAAATAAAAATAAAATAATCGGAGGAAAATAAATTGAGCAATTACGAAATAAACGATATTGAAAAAATCTTGAAAGAAAATTCTTATTTAGGAAGAGGAATAATCATAGGAAAAAGCGAAGACGGTAAAAATGCGGCGGTTTTATATTTTATTACTGGAAGAAGCGAAAACAGTAGAAATCGTATTTTTTCTTTTAAGGACGATGTTTTATATACCGAGCCTTTCGACAAAAATAAAGCAATTAATCCCGAACTTATAATTTATGTGGCTTTGAGAGAATATAAAAATAAAACTATAATAACGAACGGCGACCATACCGATACGATATACGAAGGATTAAAAAAAGGAATCGGTTTTGAAGAATCTTTAAAAGTTAGAAAATTTGAACCTGACGCTCCGAATTTCACGGCAAGAATAAGCGGAATATTATATTTTGAAAATAATGATTTTTCTTATAAAATGAGCATTTTAAAAAGCGCAGGTAAAGAAGGAATCGCTTGCAATAGATATACATTCGATTACGAGGCTTTATGCGGAACTGGACATTTTATACATACTTACTCTGGCGATGGAAATCCTCTTCCTGCTTTTTACGGCGAACCGAAGAAAATTGAAATTCCAAACGATATAGACGAATTTGCAAATAAAATTTGGAACGCTTTAAACGAAGATAATAAAATTTCTTTATTCGCTCGTTTTATAGGTTTGAAGACGGGAGAAAAATCGGATAGAATTATAAATAAAAATATATTATGATTATTATTTAATAAATTAAGGAGTAGATAAATGAATGAGATTTCATTAAAATACGGATGCAACCCTAATCAAAAACCCGCGAGAATTTTTATGAAATATGGCGGAGAACTTCCCGTTAAAATATTGAACGGAAATACCGGATATATAAATTTTTTAGACGCTTTCAACGGATGGCAGCTTGTGAAAGAAATTAAAGAAGCGCTTGGAATTCCGTCTGCGACCTCATTTAAACATGTAAGTCCGACATCGGCTGCAATAGGAATTCCGCTTTCAAAAGAATTAAAAAAATCATGTTTTTATGAGGACATCGAAGGGTTGGACGATTCTCCGCTTGCCTGCGCTTACGCGAGAGCGAGAGGAACGGACAGGATGAGTTCTTTCGGAGATTTTATAGCGCTTTCGGACGCTTGCGACAAAACTACGGCAAAATTGATTTCAAGAGAAGTGTCGGACGGAATAATAGCTCCGAGCTACACTAAAGAAGCTTTGGAAATATTAAAAGCGAAAAGAAACGGAAATTATAATATTATAGAAATAGATAAAAATTATATTCCGAGCGAAAACGAAAATAAAGATATTTTTGGAATAACATTCGAGCAGAAGAGAAACGATTTCAAAATAAATAAAGATTTGCTTTCAAATATAGTAACCGAAAATAAAAATTTAAACGAAAACGCAATTAGAGATTTAATAATATCTTTAATCGCTTTAAAATATACTCAATCGAATTCCGTTTGCTATTCCTATGACGGACAGACCATAGGAGTCGGAGCGGGACAGCAGTCGAGAATACATTGCACGCGTCTTGCGGGAAATAAAGCGGATACTTGGTTTTTGCGAATGCATGAAAAAGTTTTAAATCTTCCTTTCAAAGATTCTTTGAGCCGTCCTGAAAGAGACAATATTATAGACGGTTATATAAATAAAAACGAAGAAAATGTTTGCGAAGATGGAATTTGGGAAAAATATTTTACCAAAAAGCCCGAACCTCTTAAAGAAAACGAAATAAAAGAATATCTTAATAAAATCGAAGGAGTTTCTTTAGGCTCGGACGCGTTTTTTCCGTTTTACGATAATATAGACAGAGCGAAAAAAAGCGGAGTAAAATATATCGCTCAGCCCGGCGGTTCTATAAAAGATAATCTCGTTATAGAGAGATGCGATAAATATAATATGGTTATGGCTTTTACGGGAATGAGATTATTTCATCATTAAACGATAAAATAAAATAATTAAAATAAAAATAATAAAGAAATTAATAACGGATAAGAACATGAAAATTTTAGTTATAGGCGGCGGCGGAAGAGAACATGCCGTAATAAAAAAAATAAAACAGAATAAAAATGTTTCGGAAATTTACGCTATCCCTGGAAACGGCGGAATCGAAAATGATGCAATATGTGTTGATATTAAGGCAACCGATATAAAATCAATAACGGATTTTGCAATTAAAAATAAAATAGATTACGCGATTGTGACTCCCGATGACCCGCTCGTTTTGGGACTCGTTGACGCTTTGGAAGAAAGAGGAATTCCAAGTTTTGGACCGAGTAAAAAAGCGGCGATTATCGAAGGCAGTAAAGTTTTCGCAAAAAATCTAATGAAAAAATATAATATTCCAACTGCAAAATACGAAACATTCGATTCTTCCGAAAAAGCGATTGAATATTTGAAAAACGCTCCGATGCCTGTGGTAATTAAAGCGGACGGACTCGCGCTCGGCAAAGGAGTCATTATAGCGGAAAATAAAGAAGAATCTTTTGAGGCGATAAAAAATATTATGGAAGATAAAGTTTTTGGAAAATCAGGAGACAAAATAGTAGTGGAAGAATTTTTGGAAGGAGCTGAAGTTTCGGTTCTCGCTTTCACTGACGGAAAAACTATAATTCCAATGATTTCGTCTATGGACCATAAAAGAATCGGAGACGGAGATACGGGATTAAATACTGGAGGTATGGGAACGATTGCTCCAAATCCTTATTATACAAAAGAAATAGCTAAAGAATGTTTTGATAAAATTTTTATTCCTACCGTTTCGGCAATGAACGAAGAAGGAAGAACATTTAAAGGCTGTTTATATTTCGGACTTATGATTACGAAAAACGGAGCGAAAGTGATAGAATATAATTGCAGATTCGGGGACCCCGAGACGCAGGTTGTTTTGCCTTTACTTAAAAGCGATTTGCTCGATATTATGATTGCAACTACAAATGGAACTTTGGATAAAGCGAAAGTTGAATTTGAAAATAAATCCGCGGCTTGCATCATTATGGCGAGCAAAGGCTATCCGTCATCATACGAAAAAGGATTTGAAATAAATATTCCTCAAAATATTTTAGAGAGAGTTTATTTTGCGGGAGTAAAAAAAGAAAACGAAAAACTTTTGACGGACGGCGGACGAGTATTGGGAATAACTAATATTGCTGACGATTTGGAAGAAGCGATTAAACTTTCTTATGAAGACGCTAGTAAAATTTCGTTTGAAGGCGCTTATTATAGAAAAGATATTGGAGCTAAAGCCTTGAGCGAAATAAATAAAATTAAAAATCAAAATTAAAAAATAGGAACAATAAAAATGGTTTATAGAATATTCGTAGAAAAAAAAGAAAATTTTAATAACGAAGCGAAGGCTTTATATTCCGATATAACCGAATTTCTTGGAATAAAAAGACTGACTAAAATAAGAATTTTTAACCGATATGATGCGGAAAATATTTCAAAAAAAATTTTCGATTATTCTATAAAAACCGTTTTCTCCGAACCGCAGCTCGACAATGTTTATAAAGAATTAATCGAAGCGAATATTGAAAACGCTTTTATTTTTGCGACAGAATATTTGCCCGGACAATTCGACCAAAGAGCTGACAGCGCCTCTCAATGTATTCAAATCATATCTCAAGGCGAAAAACCTTTGATTAAAACGGCGAAAGTTTACGCTTTATACGGAAAACTAACAAAAAAAGATATTGAAGAAATAAAAAAATATATCATAAATCCCGTAGAAATTAGAGCGGCAAATTTTATCAAACCGAAAACTTTGAAAGAAAAATATAAAATTCCAAAAACCGTCCAAACTTTAAACGGATTTATAAATTTGAACGACAGCGAACTTTTTGATTTTATAAAAAATTACGGTTTGGCAATGGATATTGAAGATATAAAACTTTGCAGAAAATATTTTGCTTCAGAAAAAAGAAACCCGACAATAACGGAAATAAAAATAATAGACACTTATTGGTCCGACCATTGCAGGCACACGACATTTTTAACGATTATAGATAATGCGGAATTTGAAGACGATTTTATACAAAAAACTTACGAAGAATATTTATCGACTCGAAAAGAGATTAAAGACAATAAACCGATTTCTCTTATGGATTTGGCAACCGTATGCATGAAATATTTTAAGAAAAAAGGCAAACTCGACAAACTCGAAGAATCCGAAGAGATTAACGCCTGCACGGTTAAAATAAATATAGAGGCTAACGGCAAAAAAGAAGAATGGCTTTTGCTTTTCAAAAACGAAACGCATAATCATCCAACGGAAATAGAACCTTTCGGCGGAGCGGCAACCTGCATCGGCGGAGCTATAAGGGACCCGCTTTCTGGACGAACTTATGTTTACGGAGCTATGCGAATTACGGGAGCGGCTAATCCGACAATGCCGATTTCAAAAACTTTAAAAGGAAAACTTCCCCAAAGAAAAATAACGACAACTGCGGCGGAAGGATATTCTTCTTACGGAAATCAAATAGGTTTGGCTACGGGAATCGTTGACGAAATTTATCATAAAGGATATATGGCGAAACGAATGGAAATTGGAGCGGTTATTGGAGCTACCGATAAAAAAAATGTCGTTAGAAAAAAGCCGACTGCGGGAGATATAATAATCCTTCTGGGAGGAAAAACTGGAAGAGACGGATGCGGAGGAGCTACGGGTTCTTCAAAATCTCATACTTCCAAATCGCTTGAAATATGCGGAGCGGAAGTTCAGAAAGGAAATGCACCTGAAGAGAGAAAAATTCAAAGACTTTTTAGAAATCCAAAAGTTTCAAAATTAATAAAAAAATGCAACGATTTCGGCGCGGGCGGAGTTTCGGTAGCGATTGGAGAACTTGCGGACGGAATAGATATAAATCTCGATGTTATTCCAAAAAAATACGAAGGACTTGACGGCACGGAACTTGCAATTTCAGAATCGCAGGAAAGAATGGCGGTAGTCGTTTCAAAAAATAATACCGAAAAATTTTTAAGTCTTGCAAAAAATGAAAATCTGGAAGCCGTTCCTGTGGCGAAAGTCAAAAAAAATCCGAGACTCACGATGTTTTGGAACGGTAAAAAAATAGCCGATATATCGAGAGAATTTTTGAATTCAAACGGAGCAGAAAAACATATTAAAGCGAAAGTTAAAGCGGTAAAAAATTTCGATAAAGAAATTCCAAAAGATTTTTCAAAAGGTTATGAGAATCTTTTGGCAAATCTTAATGTATGTTCAAAACGAGGATTGGCGGAAAGATTCGATTCCACAATCGGAGCTGGAACTGTTCTTATGCCTTTTGGCGGAAAATATCAACTCACGCCCGTTCAAGCGATGGTTCAAAAAATTTCTATGGAGAAAAAAATTACGGATAACTGCTCTTTAATGAGTTTTGGATTCAATCCTTTCATAACTGAAAAAAGCCCTTATCATGGAGCTTATCTTTCGGTAGTAGAATCGGTTTCAAAATTAATTTCTACGGGAGCAAATTTTAAAGAAGTCTATCTTACTTTTCAAGAATATTTTGAAAGATTGGGAAGCGATGAAAAAAAATGGGGAAAACCTTTAGCCTCGCTTTTGGGAGTTTTTAAGGCTCAAAAAGAACTTGGAATTTGCGCTATAGGAGGAAAGGATTCAATGAGCGGAAGTTTTGAAAATTTAAATGTTCCTCCGACTCTGGTATCGTTTGCAGTTACTACGGCAAAAACTAAAGATATTATTTCGCCCGAATTCAAAAACGCGGGAAATAATGTTTATCTATTAAAACCGAATTACGATAAAAACAAACTTCCCGAAACAAAATCTTTACTATCTTTATTCGATAAAATAAATCATTTAATAAAAACTAAAAAAGCGATTTCATGCTATACATTGACTTACGGAGGAATTGCCGAAGCTGTTTATAAAATGTGCATAGGAAACGGTTTTGGATTTGAATACGATTCTAAAATTTCGCTTACGGAAATTTTCGGATATAATTACGGCGGATTTGTTATCGAGACTAAAGAAAAAATTGACGAAATATTTTTGGGCAAAATTATTTTAGATAAGTTTATTTATTATAAAAATGAAAAAATTGATTTAAAAAAATTATCTTCGATTTACGAAAACAGACTCGAAAAAATTTTTCCTTGCGATATAAAAAATATAAGAAAAAATATTAAATCAAGTAAAAATGAAATTCAAAATTTTTCTTTTGAAACTAAAAATATATTTACTTCAAAAATTAAAATCGCAAAACCTAAAGTTATTATTCCCGTTTTTCCGGGAACGAACTGCGAATACGACAGCGCAAAAGCGATGGGATACGCGGGAGCGAAAACAAAAATTATTGTGATAAATAATTTGTCTTCGGAGAATATTAAAAAAAGTATAGACGATTTTGCAAAAGAATTAAAAACCTCTCATATTATTTTTATTCCCGGCGGATTTTCTGGCGGAGACGAACCCGATGGAAGCGGAAAATTTATAACGGCTTTTTTTAGAAATAATCTTATAAAAGAAGAAACTACAAAACTTTTGGACGAGCGTGGCGGATTAATTTTAGGAATATGCAACGGATTTCAAGCGCTTATAAAATTGGGTTTAGTTCCTTTCGGCAAAATAATCGACATAGACGAAAACTGTCCGACTTTATCTTTCAATGAAATTTCAAGGCATCAGTCAAAAATTGTGAGAACTAGAATCGCTTCAAACAAATCCCCTTGGCTTTCCTGCGTAAATGTCGGCGATATAATAAATGTTCCGATATCTCATGGCGAAGGCAGATTTATCGCAAGCGAAGAGATTATAAAAAGACTTGCAGAAAACGGACAGATTGCCACTCAATATGCGGACTTTGAAGGCAACGCATCGAAAGATATTAGATTTAATCCCAACGGTTCGGCATTTGCGATAGAAGGAATAACCTCGCCCGATGGAAGAATTTTTGGAAAAATGGGGCATAGCGAAAGAATTGGAAACGGATTATACAAAAATGTCGTTGGCGATTATGATATAAAAATGTTCGAGTCCGCGGTTAGGTATTTTAAGTGAAGTATAAAAAATAATGAAATAACGGTAATCAAAATATAAGTTTATAGCTATATGCATAAAATATCATTCGTCATTATAGTTAATCCGTATTTAACATTTTATTTCTAAAGTCATCTCTCAATTTTTTGAATGGTATCCACCAAGCTAATTTATCTATTATCCTATTATTTATACAACTTTAATTATAATTTAATCGGCAACGCCTAAAGAAATATACTTTATTCCTCTTTCGTTCATTCTCTTTTTATCGAATTGATTTCTTCCGTCAAATATAATCGGTTCTTTAAGTTTGCTTTTTATTTTATCGAAACTAGGTCTTTTAAATTCGTTCCATTCGGTTATCAAAATTAAAGCGTCCGCATTATCCAAAGCCTCGTAAGAATTTGCCGAATAAATTATTTTGTCTCCGAAAATACTTTTTGCCGTCTCCATAGCTTTAGGGTCATAAGCTTTTATTTTAGCGCCTTTTTCCAAAAGCATATTGACAATAGTTATCGCTGGAGATTCTCTCATGTCGTTAGTTCTCGGTTTGAAAGAAAGTCCCCACACGGCAAAAGTTTTATTCTTTATATCGTTATTATAATGTTTCAAAATTTTATTTACAAAAACTTTTCTTTGATTCACATTAACTTTATGAGTCGCTTTAAGCAAATCCGAATCGATTCCAAAATCCGAAGCGGTTTTAATTAAAGCCTGAACATCTTTTGGAAAACAGCTTCCTCCGTATCCCAAACCATGAAATAAAAATTGACTTCCTATTCTTTTGTCGCTCGACATACCGATTCTTACCAAATCCGCGTTCGCTCCCACTTTTTCGCATATATTCGCCATTTCGTTTGCAAAAGGTATTTTTGTGGCAAGAAAAGCGTTCGCAGCATATTTTGTCATCTCGGCGGGTTTTATATCCATAATTATAATAGGATTTCCTGTCCGAGTGAAAGGATTATAAATGTCTCTCATTATATCGATGGCTTTTTCCGAGTTAGAACCGATAACGACTCTATCGGGTTTTAGAAAATCGTCAACGGCGGCTCCCTGTTTTAAGAATTCAGGATTTGAAACGACATCGAATTCTCCATTATAATTCTTTTTAATTTCGTCTTCAACCAATTTATGAGTGCCGACTGGAACGGTAGATTTATCGACTATAACTTTATAATTATTCTCTTCGCTCATCGCTTTTCCAATATCGTTTGCAACCGACAGAACAAAACTCAAATCGCAATGTCCGTCATCGCCCGAAGGAGTTCCAACCGCGATAAAGCAGGCTAGAGATTTTTTCACCGCATAATTCAAATCGTTTGTGAATTCCAATCTGCCTTCTGCAACATTTGCAAGTATTAATTCTTCAAGTCCTGGTTCGTATAAAGGCGTGATTCCGTTTTTTAATTTTTTCAATTTTTCTTCGTCATTATCAACGCATATAACATTATTTCCCATTTCCGCAAGACAAGCTCCAGTAATTAATCCGACATAGCCCGTTCCTATGATACATAATTGCATATTTGATTCCTATTTTTATATAGATTTAATTTTTTTTCTATAATATAATAAACTATTCTATTTTGCAAGTATTAAGTAGATATTTATATTATTTTTTCCGAAAATAAATAAGACTATATAGAATAAGGGATTTTAAATGGACGATTATATAAAAAGTCTTTTGAAAGATTTTTTTGAAGAAGCATTCGATATGCTTGACAGACTCGAACAGAATATTCTTATTTTGGATAAAGACAGAAACAATACGGATGCCGTGCAGGAAATTTTTAGAGCCGTTCACACTTTGAAAGGAAGCGCGGGGGCGGTGGAACTTTTCGACACTCAAAAATACGCCCACAGATTCGAGGATTTGCTCGATTTAATAAGAAATAACGAAATAAAAGTTGACGATAAAACTATAGATATTTTACTTAAAGGAATCGACATATTAAAAGAACTTATAAACAGCGCAAGCGAGGAAAAAGAATACTCTGGAAATATTGAAGAAGATATAAAAAATTTAGACGCTTTTAAGAATTCAAAATTAGGTTCTTCGAGTTCCGAAAGTCCTAAAGAAACTTCCAATAATTTAAATATATCAGGCGATTCAAATTCCGTTTCAAGCGGAAAATACGATAATTTAAATTTCGATAATTCCGTTTTAGATACGATAAGAGAAAATGCGGAAGACGGAGTAAAGACAAAATTAGTGTTCGTTAAATTCAACTCTGAAAGTCCAATGAAAACCGTTGGCGGAGTTCAAGTTTATGTCGGACTTAAAGACTGCGGAGAGATTATAGCGAGCGTTCCTCCTTTGCAAAATTTGGAAGGAGACGAATTCTATCAAAATGTAATTTATGTTTTGGAAACTGTTGAAGAAGACGATAAAATAATAAACGATATAACTTTGCCTGAAATAACGGAAGAGATAAAAATCGAAGAATTTATTTTAGAAGAATACGAAAAATTTTTGGAAGATAAAAAAAATAAAGAAATTCAAAAATCGCAAGAGGCTCAATCGACTAAATCGAAAAACGAAAAAGACGGCAAACATGAAAGGCAGAGTTCTTTTTTAAGAGTGGAAAGCGACAGAATTGACGATATGATGAATCAAGTCGGAGAACTTGTAACAAATAAAAGTTCCTACGAGCAATACGATGACGATTTGACGGCTTACAGCAAAGTCATAGGAAACGGCATAAACGACATTAGAAAATATTATAAAGACAGCGTTATTCAAATATTAAGAAAATTGGAATATTACGCGAGCAAAAAAGAAATTAAAGATTTAAGAAACACTTACATTGACGGCTTTAACGAAAAATTAAACGATTTGGCGAAAATGGAAGAAGATTTTAAATATACTTTGGATAAATTTAGAACTTCCTATCAGCTTCTTACGAGAGTTACGAACGATTTGCAAGAAACGGTAATGAAAATAAGAATGCTTCCAATCGCTCAAACTTTCAATAGATTTCCGCGTTTGATAAGAGATTTGTCTCGAGATTTGGGAAAGGAAGTTAAACTTGAAATGTCGGGAGAGGAAACGGAACTTGATAAATCGGTTATCGAAGTTTTGGTTGACCCTTTGATTCATATCGTTAGAAACGCTATGGACCATGGAATAGAAATGCCCGAAGAGAGAATTCGCGCGGGAAAACCGAGAGAAGGAATAATATCTTTGAATGCATCTCATAACGGAAACTTAATCGTAATAAAAATATCGGACGATGGAAAAGGAATGTCGCCACAAAAAATATTTGAAAGCGCCGTTAAAAAAGGCCTCGTATCTGCGGATGCGAAATTAACCGAAAAGCAGATGCTCGAATTTATATTTGCTCCGGGATTTTCCACCGCGTCAAAAGTTACCAATCTTTCTGGAAGAGGAGTCGGAATGGATGTGGTAAAAAAGAGTTTGGATAAAATAAACGGAACGGTTGGAATAGAAACGGAACTCGGAAAAGGCTCTACTTTCTTTTTGAGAATTCCTCTCACGGTTGCGATTATTCAGGCTCTTATAGTCGATTCCGAAAAAGAATATTACGCGATTCCAATAAATAGCATTTCGGAAACTCTAAAAATCAATGTAAGCGATATTCAAAATTTGGAAGGAACGGAAGTAATAAAAATAAGAGAAGATGTTATAAATGTTTTGAGCGTAAAAGAATTATTTAAACTTCCAGCAAGATACGAAAATAATATAAAATCCTATTATGCCGTAATTCTCGCTTCGGAAGAAAAAAAAGTAGCCTTGCTTGTAAATAATTTGATTGGCGAACAGGATATAGTTATAAAAACTCTTAAAGACAGAGTGACGAGAGTGGAAGGAATATCGGGCGCTACGATTTTGGGAGACGGAACGGTTAGCTTTATATTGGATATTCAAACTATTGTCGGACTCGGAACTAAAAGAATTATAGAGAGAGGAAAATTTAGCAAAAAACCGACTTCAAAAAACGAATTGAGAAATTTTATTGACAGATTGAAGAATAATCAAATTCCAGAGGCGAATATTTAAAACTCTATTGACTTTTATTAAAAAATTTATTATAATATAAACACATTAATTAAATTGATGGAGGCAAAAAATGAAAAATAACAAAATTTACTGTAAATTCATTAGTCAAGTCAAGTCAAGTCAAGTGCTAAAATTGTATCTTTAATCGTATTATTATCCTTTATATTATTATTTTCAATTAGTTGCAAATCAAAACAAAATCTAGAAGGCAATCCTAAATATTCTGAACTTGAAGGAACTTGGAAATCGACAGATATAGACAATGGTCATACCTCTATCCTTAATATTGACAGCGAAGGCAATATAATTTTTAATTGCGGTTTAGGAAATGATAGTATCTACGGGTTTTTTCATTATAATTTTGCTGGAAAACTTGCGGACGACTTTGAATATCCTTACACAATAGAATTAACTTTTACGGCTTCTTCTCTTTCTTCTACTTTTTGTCCTAGAAAAAAAGATAAGTTTTATAACGGTAAGATTAATGAATTACCGATAAAATCAAAAATTGGAAAATTTACTTTCTCTGACGCGTCGACTCTCACAGCTTTAGTTCCTTACTTGGTGTATTATATGGCGAATGATGCCCCTGGTCTAAACACGGTTAGTTGGGACGAAAAAACTCTTAATTTTACAAGACAAGAATTTATAGAAATAAAATAGTTAGAATAAATTTTTTAAGGCATCGTATTTATTTGCGGTGCTTTTTTATTTTGATTGCTTCGCCTCTATTGAGGCTCGCAATGACGATGCAAAAAGAATGTCATTACGAGGCTATTTATAGCCGAAGTAATCCATAAAAAAGATATTTTATTTATTTTGACAAATTAAATTATTCTGTTATAATTGTTAGATAATATTAAACTCACTATAAACGATTTATATTTTCAGTCTATAAATACATTGACTTATTTCTAATTATACATTATACTGAATTATTAATTTTAATTATAAAAAATACGGAGTTAATTAAAATGAAGAAAATATTAATAGTTGGAGGCGTGGCTGGAGGAGCGTCCGCAGCCGCAAGACTTAGAAGATTAAATGAAGAAGATAAAATAATAATGTTTGAAAAAGGTCCTCATGTATCTTTTTCAAATTGTTCGCTGCCTTATTATATAGGAGGATTAGTTCCTAACGAAGAAACTTTGCTTTTAATGTCGCCAGAAAAATTTTTAAAGCAATTTAATATTGACGCTAGAATTAATAGCGAAGTTGTGGCAATAGATAGAGAAAAAAAGGAGATTACTGTTGTATCCGAAGGTAAAGAATATAAAGAAAGCTATGATAAATTAATACTTTCTATGGGAGCTAAACCTATAGTTCCGCCTATAAAAGGAATAGAAAAAGTTAATATATTTACAGTTAGAAATTTTGTCGATATTGTTAAAATTCATAATTTTCTTAATGTAAAACCGAAAGCCAAAGTTACCGTTATTGGAGGCGGATTTATAGGAATAGAAATGGCGGAAAATTTGAAAAAAGCGGGATACAATGTAACGATAGTCGAAGCGTTGCCACAAATAATGAAACCTTTTGATTACGATATGGTTCAAATTCTACATAAAGAATTAATCGATAACGGAGTCGATTTGATTGTTAATGATAAAGTAGATAGTTTTGAAAATAATACTGTTATTTTAGGTTCAGGTAAAAAGATAGAAGCTGATGCCGTTGTGCTTGCTATAGGAGTCGTTCCAGAAACAGATATTGCCGTTAAATCTGGAATAGAATTAGGAAAAACCAAAGCGATTAAAGTCGATTCTAATTATTGCACTAACGATAAAGATATTTATGCCGTTGGAGACGCTATAGAAATTTATGGTTCTTTATTTAACGATTATTTTAAATTGGCTTTAGCGGGACCTGCTCAAAAGCAGGCGAGAGCGGTTGCCGACCATATTAACGGAAGAATCGTTGATAATAGAGGATTTATAGGTTCGTCCGTTATAAAAGTATTTGATTATAACGGAGCTTCTACTGGACTTTCGGAAGGATTTATAAAAGCTATGAATTTGAATATAGATTACGATACTGTAGAAATAATTCCTTTTGACGGAGTCTCAATAATGCCTTCTGCTCAACTCCTTCATTTCAAACTCATATATGAAATTCCAACTGGAAAAGTTTTGGGCGCTCAAGCGATAGGAAAAGGAAATGTTGATAAAAGAATAGATGTCATAGCTACGGTTATAAAATTCGGAGGCACTATAGACGATTTGAAAGATTTAGAATTATGCTACGCTCCATTATTTGGGACGGCAAAAGATGTCGTGAATTTTGCTGGATATGTCGCATCAAATTTAAGAAATGGAGATTTCAAACAGGTTCATTATAGTCAAGTTAGGGAATTAGTAGAAAATGACGCTTATTTTGTGGATGTAAGAATGCCAGAAGATTTTGCAGTCGCCCATTTAGAGAAAGCGGTTAATATTCCTCTTGCCGTTTTGAGAAAAAGATATAACGAAATACCTAAAGATAGACCAGTTTACATTACATGCAAAACAGGATTGACAAGTTATACAGCCTGCAAAATACTTCAAAATATTGGATTTAAAAATGTTATTAATGTTTCGGGAGGATTTATAGGCTTATCGCAATATGAATATTATAACGATAAAGTTACTGGAAGAAAACCTATACTAACGGGATATTTCAAATAAATTCACGAAGAAAACAAAAATAATTATAATAGACAAAAATATTTTCTATGTTATAATTGTTAGATAATATTAACAATTATTTAAAAATTATTTTTTAGGATATAAAATGAAAATGACATTAAGAATCGGCGGGATGCATTGCGCCGCTTGTTCGAGAGCGGTTGAAAGAGCTTTGAAAAAAGCGGACGGAGTGAAAGAGGTTTCGGTTAATATAGCGACAGAAAAAGCCGTTTTGGTATTTGACGATAAAAAATTAAAATATAAAGACATTGTAAATGCGATAGTAAAAGCGGGCTATCAAGTCTTGGGAAAAGAAGAAAATATTTCGGAAAAAAAAGCGAAAGAAATTAAAGAACAAAAAATACGATTGATAATTTCGGCAATATTTTCTATTCCTCTCTTTTATATTTCGATGTCGCCAATGATAAAATTTATAAAACTTCCTTTGCCAGAAATTTTATCACATCATTCCAATCCTCAAATATTTTCGATAGTCGCAATTATATTATGCATTCCCGTTATGATTTCGGGCTATAAATTTTATACTTTGGGATTTCCAGCTTTATTCAGAGGAGCGCCGAATATGGATTCGCTCGTCGCGATTGGAACTACGGCGTCTTTCGTTTATAGCGTTTATTCGAGCGTTTTGTCTTTTATCGGATTAAATCCTCATGGAGATAATTTATATTATGAATCGGCGGCGGTTATAATTACTCTCGTTCAATTTGGAAAATATTTGGAGGCAAGAAGCAAAGGAAAAACGGGAGAGGCTATAAAAAAACTTATGGGACTTCAGCCTAAAACTGCAAGAATAATTGAAAACGGAGAAGAAAAAGAAATAAAAATAGAAGATTTAAAAGTCGGAAATATTTTGATAGTTCGCCCGGGAGAAAAAATTCCAGTTGACGGAGAGATAATAGAAGGCTACAGTTCGGTTGACGAATCGATGCTTACGGGAGAGAGTATTCCGATAGAAAAAAATATTGGGGATAAAGTTGTCGGCGCTTCGATAAATAAAACGGGAACTTTCAAATTCAAGGCTACAAAAGTGGGAGAAGATACGGCATTGGCTCAAATAATAAAATTGGTTGAAGATGCTCAAGGCTCAAAAGCTCCGATTTCGCATATTGCCGATGTAGTCTCTTCCTACTTCGTCCCAACGGTTATAGCGATTGCTTTAATTTCGGGAATAGCTTGGTTTATCGCAACTCATAATTTTGTCTTTTCTTTAACCGTATTCGTTTCGGTTTTGGTTATTGCCTGCCCTTGCACTTTGGGACTTGCCACTCCGACCGCGATAATGGTAGGAACGGGAAAGGGAGCGGAACTTGGAATTTTATTTAAGAATGCGGAGGCTTTGGAGTTGTCGCAAAAAATAAACGCGATTATGTTCGATAAAACGGGAACATTAACGGAAGGCAAACCTTATCTTACCGATATTATTTCAGACGATAAAGAAAGATTATTATTACTCACGGCGAGCGCTGAAAACGGAAGCGAACATCCTTTGGGAGAGGCTATAGTTAGAGAAGCGAAAGAAAAAAATATTGAACTTCTACCTATAGAAAATTTTAAAGCTTTATCTGGATTCGGAATAGACGCGATTATAGACAAAAAAAGAATTTTAATTGGAAATAAAAAATTAATGGAAAAAGAAAATATATCCGTAGAATTATTTTTTAACGAAGCGGAAAAACTTTCAAAAGAAGGAAAGACTCCAATGTATGTTGCCGAAGACGGAAAACTTTTGGGAATCGTTGCCTGCGCGGATAAATTAAAAAAAGACAGCGTTGATACTATAAACAGACTTCATAAATTAAATATAAAAACCGTTATGATAACGGGAGACAATAAAAATACGGCAAACGCGATTGCAAACGAAACGGGAATCGATATTGTTCTTTCGGAAGTTTTGCCCGAAGAAAAATCAAAAGAAGTGAAAAAACTTCAAGAAAAAAATTATATCGTGGCAATGGTTGGAGACGGAATAAACGATGCGCCAGCTTTAACTCAAGCCGATGTTGGAATAGCAATCGGAAGCGGAACGGATGTCGCTATAGAAAGCGCCGATATAGTATTGGTTAAATCGAAAACAAAAGATGTCGTGACGGCAATAGAATTAAGCAAGGCTACTATGCGAGATATTAAACAGAATCTTTTTTGGGCTTTTTGTTATAATGTTTTGGGAATACCAGTCGCAGCGGGATTATTGCATATATTTAGAGAAAGTTTAATTGATTCGGCAATCGACAATTTTTTGGTAGCGATAATGGGAAAAGATTTGCTCTTAAATCCTATATTCGCCGCGCTTGCTATGAGTTTAAGTTCTGTTTGCGTGGTAACGAACGCTTTGAGATTAAATTTCTTCAAACCGAATAAATGAAAATAAAACTAACTTACCAAAGCCAAATAAATATCTTCAATTAAAGATTCTAAATTTTGGTCAAATAATTCTTTCGCCCTAAATATTCCGCCTTCGTCATAGCAAATTTCTTGAATATCTTTTAGATTTTCAATATAAGCGTTTGAAATGATATAATCTTTAATAATTTCCAAAAATCTATCTTGTTCTTGGCTAAAAGTTATTCCTTTTTTAATTTGTCTGCCCCGCCATAAATTAAAACGAGAATTGGCGATACCGCTAAAGCCTTGAAGTTCATCGTCCTGTCCTAATACAAATCCTTTAGAAAAAACTTCTTTTGCAAAAATTAAAGTTTTCGGTATCCAAGTCGCCTCTATTTATGGGAAAAGCTCGGTAAAAACGGAATTCTTATAACATTGCATAATAGTTCTTATTTGATTTGGAACTATAACCGTTTTATCAAGGTCTTTGCTTTTATATTCGATGTCTTCGTCTATAACTGATTTTTCAAGCGACAGCGATTTTAATTACTGCGGATTTTCCAACGAAAGATATGACAGTTTAATAGAATACGCTCGAACCTCGACTGACGCCGAAAAAAGAATGGAGGCTTTAAGAGAGGCGGAAGCTATTTTATTTGACGAAGTTCCGATTATACCTTTTATATACCGAACGGATTTTTTGGTTGTGAGTCCGAAACTTAAAAATTATATTGACGAACCTTTGGGAAGATATAAATTTAATTACGCTTATATTGAGAAGTAGTGGAGATAATTTAATAAACGGCGAGCTTTCGTTTTTTTAATGGAAGCTTGCTGTTTTGATAATTATTTCAATCTCTCTTCTATCAAACTTTCCATCCTGCTTAAAATTTTTACTCTTCTTTCCCAAAGATAATCAACCATAGAATCGTTAATTTTTATTTGATTTTGAAAAGCGTCAAATAATTTTTCGTCACTATTCAATTTTTCGATTTCTTTCAAAAGCGCTGAATTGTCTTCGCCTTTTCTATAAAATAATAAAGCGTTTTTATTTACTAAATCCATTTCAATATTTTCGTCTCCCCAATAAATTGGAATACATCCCGACCTGAAAGAATCAAATAATTTTTCCGTAATGTATCCATCGCTAATCGTATTTTCGGGGCAAATATTAAATTTGAAATCTCTTAAATATTCTATTTTGTTATTATTAAATTCATTTTTCAAAGTGTCGTCATTATGGAGTAATTTTCCCGCGCATTTAACTTCTCCAATTTCGCTAACTTTATTAAAAATTTCCGTTCTAATTTTCGGAGCATCATGACTTGCAACTAACGATGCAAATTTATTCTTTTTAGATTTTGCATTATTTATATTGTCTATTACTTTTTTAATATCATTTTTTGTGTAATTAAGGTTTAAAATACCCCCCCCTATAGTATTAAAATGGTAATTTATCCAAATTGGAAAACGAACATAATTTTTGTATTTGTTTTCGTCAAGTCTATCGAAACCGAGCGACAAATCGACATCGTTTACGCAGTTATCGGAGTATTCAGCCCAATTTTTATCTATGGCTTTTTCGGAAACGCATTCTCCCGTAAAAAATATTTTAATTTTAGCTTTTGATTTTTCTAAAAATTTCTTTTTACGAACGGGACCAAAAATTTCTATATCTGGTTTATAACTTATTTCCAAATCGTTTATATAATTATTTTTTATTACATTATAAAAATAATCTTTATAAAATTCTTTTTCGTCTACAATCCAATCTCCTCGCACAAAAAATGTTTTCTTATTTTTTATTTTATCTTTATAAGTTTGATAATTAACCCAATAGCAAAAATTCATGGCAGTAAAGCTATCCATTATTTTCCATCTTACTTTATCTCTAACGCTTCTAATCGGAATGAGCCATACCAAATAATGCACAAAATTTTTATCCATAAAATTACTCCAATTTGTTTGTATTAAACATTTTGATTATTTATCGCTTTCCATAACCATTCATGGTTGTAGAACCATCATGGTTGAATAACCATAATGGAACAGTCAATTATTTTATCTTTATTTTGATTATTATAAAAAACTTCGCCGTCATAATATGCGATATTTGAATCTCTTAAAGTTTCTTTTGCCTTTATATAAATTGTCTCTCCCGCTTTAACTTTATCTTTATAACAATTTGCGCTTTTTATATTCAAAATAAATCCTATTTTTTCTTTATCGTTATTTTGGTTTTTGTCTTGATTATAAGAATTATAAGCGGCGCAGCTTTGAGCGACATATTCTACAAATATATAACTTGGAATTCCGTCCGATTCGTAAAAAATATTTTCTTTATTTATAGTCGCAAAAGCGGTTATGGTTTTATTTTCAAAATCTATATTTTCAATTCCGTCAATCAAAAGCATTTTATTTTTATGAGGAATTTTTAATTCGTATTTCATGATTTATTTTCCTATTATTAAACAAGTATTGCTTCCGCCAAATCCGAAAGACACGCTCATGCAGTTATTTAATTTTTTCGCGTATATTTTTTCCGTTGCCAAATTTATTTTTTTCAAATTATTATCGTATTCTCCATCGTATAAATGTCTCGGAATGATTTTTTCTTTATTAAAACTCGATAAAGCGAGATAACAGACTCCAAGCTCCATCGCACCCGCCGCTCCAATCGTATGCCCGAAAACCGTTTTACTCGAACTGCAGTAAATATTTTCCGCTCCGACTTTATTTATAGTTTCGCTTTCCATTATGTCGTTTAAAATCGTTCCTGTTCCATGCAAGTTTATATAATCTATATCGTTTATTTTTAGATTAGATTTTTTCAAAGCTTTATTTATGCATTCCGAAGTCGATTTTGCTTCTGTATCGGGACTCGTAATATGATGAGAATCCGAATTGCTTTCATAACCTTTTAATATTATAGCGTCCTTACTATTTATAAAATTTTCTTTAGCCAATATAAAGAAAGCCGCTCCTTCTCCCAAATTTATTCCATGTCTGTTTTTTGAAAAAGAATTTATTTTATTATAATCTACTATATCGAGCGAATCGAATCCGTAAACAACTGTATCGGTTACTACATCCGCTCCGCCAACTATTGCGACATCGATTATTCCGCTTTTTATAAGTTCATCCGCGGATATTATCGCGTTCGCACTCGAAGTGCATGCCGTAGAAACCGTCCATGAAATTCCTTTTATATCGAAATATTTTTGAATAAAATCGCAGCATATATTTAAACTTTGCATTATTAAAATTCTTTTTTCGTCTATTACCGAACCGTTTAATATAAAATCTTTAGTTTCATCGCTTCCGTTTTCGCAAGTTCCGACAATCACTCCGATTCTATTTTTTCCGTAGATTTTCTTCGCTTCGTCAATAATCGGCTTTAACTGATTAACCGAATGCAAAGCCATTTTATTTATTTTATTATTGTAAGGATTTTCAAGTTCAAAATCAAAAAATTCGCTTTCAATTTTTCCTAAAGTAAATTTTTTATCGTTATTGTAAGAGTAATCTCCGTTTTCTTTTAATCCGTTCGGAGTATTTAGAAAATAATTATTGTATAATTCTTCTTTATTTTTGGAAATTGAATTTATGACGCCGAAATCGAGTAAAAGATTATTCATATAAAAGCCTTAAATTAAAAATAGTGATTTGATTATATAATATTTTAAATTCTTTTTCAATAAATCGTTTTTTAGTTTAATTTATTGTCAAAAATCATAAATTTTAATTTTATAGAAAATTCATTTAAGGCTTTTTTTAAAAAACCGACAATAAATAAAACTACTATTTTTAGGATTGTAAAATTATGAGTATGTTTGCAGACACTACTTACGCTAAAACGATGACTATCGCCAAAAAGCTTTTGAATGTTTACGGTTTGAGGGCGGAGGTTATAGCCGACAATATAGCCAATGTTTCCACTCCGAATTTTAAGAGAAGCGATGTGACATTTGAATATCAATTAGGAAGAGCGTTAGACAGCGAAAAATATGACGGAATTGAAGCGAAAAGAACCGATTCGAGACATTTTCCTTTCAATATGCCAATGGATTATAAAGAAGTTTCGCCGACTATAACGGTAGATTTTGATACAAGCTACAGAAACGATAAAAATAATGTAGATATAGATAAAGAAATGTCGGAAGAAGCTAAAAATACTTTAAGGTATCAAATGTTTACTCAAATAGTTAATGCTCAATATAGAGAAATTAGAAGAATGATAGGAAACGCTTGATTTTAATTTTATTTTTAAGATTTTATTATATAAAGGAGAAATTAAATGGGAATATTTTCAATTATAAATACTTCGGGAAGCGGACTCACGGCTCAAAGAACGAGACTCGATGTTATAGCCGATAATATAGCTAATGTCAATACTACTCGCACAACGGAAGGCGGAGCTTTCAGAAGGAGCAGAGTAATATTCAAACCGAGAGACGATGGCAATAAATATAAAAGTCCTTTCTTACCTGACGCGTTGCAGCCAAATGTCGGAACGGGAGTGAGAGTTTTTAGTATAGAAAAAGATATGGAAAGCGCGACAAGATTCGTTTACGACCCTTCGCATCCAGACGCAATTAAATATGGAGAGAAAGCGGGATATGTGGAAATGCCAAATGTAAATCCCGTGACGGAAATGGTTGATATGATGGAAGCGTCAAGAGCCTATGAAGCGAATTCTACGATGATACAATCGGCTAAAACTATGTTTGGAAGCGCTTTGAATATAATAAGATATTAATTTTTTGAGGTAATTTTATGAATAATAATATTGGAAACATTGGAGATAATTATAATTTTGTATTGAAAACCACCGACCCGAGACATTACGGACCCGCGCAAAAAATCGGAAGAGATACGAGCCGAGATTTAATAAGCAATTTCGGAACTATGTTGAGCGAAGCTATAGAATCGGTTAATCAAAAACAAGTCGATAGAGACAGCATAATAGTTCAAGCGGGAATAAGACCCGACCAAGTGGATGTTTCGGATGTTATGAACGCAATAGCCGAAGCCGAATTGTCTTTAAGTTTTACTAAAGCGGTAATGGACAGAGCGGTTAGGGCATATCAGGAAATAACTTCTTATAGATAATGAATTGTAATAAAAAGTTCTCCTTTAAAAAAGAGTTATTGAGGGCAAGCGTTTACGGTTTAATAGCCGTTGCGTTTGCCAATTTAACTTTTATATCGATATATAGAAATAACAACATTTATATAACCATAATTTTAATAGCGCTTGAAATATTGACTTTAATTTTCACTTATATCGACATCGCAAATATCAATAAAAGAAAATTGAATTTTATAAAAAATAATTCCATAGCCGAACATAATATAAATAAAAAAATCGATAAAGAGATTGTAATAAACAGATTAAAATATTTTGGCTATAATATGTATTCGGTTAATTCTTCGAGAGTATTTATAAATTCGGAAATCGTTAAAAAAAAGAAATCGATAATATTATATTTATATTATTTTATACTTGTCGATATTGATAAAGACGGCGAAGGAATTTTGACTACGATTAAAAACGAATTAAACGAAATATTGGATTTATATATTGACGATAATCAAAAATTATTTGATAAAGATAAAAAAGACAACGAAAAAATATTAAAAGCAAAATTATATAATCACGCGGTTTTTATTTTTATGGGAGATAATATTCCAAATAGAATAATCGACATTTCAAAAAACGGATATACAAAAGAATTATTTGACGGATTTAATTCTCAAAATTTCGTTATATCTTATTTGCCGAACGAAAATAAATTATATTATGCGGACGCGATAGAAAATGTTATTCAGTTTCAAAAATTCCCCAAACAAGATTTTGTTTATATTATAAAAGATATTTTTTCTTTACAATAAATATTTACTAATTTTATTTATAACTTTTATTTTTTAATTGCTTAATAACTTTATCAACGAAATAATCTATATATTTAAAATCCGTTGCAATATTGACTCTTATAAAACCTTTGAAATTTTTTCCAAACCATTCTCCGAAATCAATTGCAATTTTGCAGTCGTCTTGAATAAATTCTTTTACTCTGTTTTTGCTCACCATATTTCTCAAATCAAAAAACGGCAAATAAGTTCCTTCCAACGGGCTTATTATTATTTCGGGAATTTTGTTTGAAAATTCTTCTTTTATATATTCGTAATTTCTTTTAATTGTTTTTAAAAGTCCGTCAACCCAATCCGCTCCGTATTTGTAAGCAGCTTCTGTCGCTATTAATCCGAGCAAATTAAATTCCGTTCTATTAACTTTGGCAACAAATTTTTTATACTCTCTTCTAATTTTTTCGTTAGGAATAATCACATGCGAATTCAAAAGGCTTGCCAAATTGAAAGTTTTGGAAGCGGAATTTAAAACGATAAGTTTTTCGGCATATTTATTTTTTACCGATAAAGCGGATATGAAAGGACGGACTCCCATATTTATATCCTGATGTATTTCATCGGAAACTATATATAAATTATGCTTTTTGCAAATCTCAAAAACTTTTTCTATTTCTTCTTTTGTCCAAACTCTCCCAACGGGATTATGCGGATTGCAAAAAATTATTAATTTGGCTTTATTTTTAATTATTTCATTTTCCAATTTTTCAAAATCAATACTAAAAATTCCTTTATCATTTTTCAAATCGCAAGTAATTAATTTTCTTTCGTTATCTTTTACCGCATTATGAAACGGATAATAAACTGGAGTAAGTATGATTATGCCGTCTCCTTTATCCGTAAAAGCGTTTACAATTAAATAAAGCGCCGTCACCAAACCGCTTGAAAACGAAATCCATTCTTTTTTCAAATCGATATTATATCTGCTTTTCTGCCAATTAAAAAACGCTTCAAAATAACTATCCCATAAATGAGTATAGCCGAAAACTCCATGCGATATTCTTTTATTCAAAGCGTCTATAACTTCGTCTGGTGCTCTGAATTCCATATCGGCAACCCACATAGGAATTAATCCTTCGGCTTTAAATCTTTTTTCAATTCCCGTATCCCATTTTTCAGAATTAGTATTTTTTCTATTAACCGTATATTTACGGCAAAATTCTTCTATTTCCATTTTTAGTCCTTTTAATTAAATATTTTTTATTTTTATTTATATAAAAT